>JADFYX010000378.1 GCA_015232795.1 Magnetococcales bacterium | reverse complement strand
GAACTTTTTGAAATTATTTTATGTGTTATTACAAGCATTTAACTTTAAACCTAATGTGGTAATTATCGATACCCACCGCCAACAGCCGGACCTAGATTTAATTGTGTGTTTATCATTGTTTTCTTGATAATAATCTATCACTCTTCTTAATTTTATGGTAATCTTTCGATAAAATGGAGGTTGATTTATGTCTGTTGCAACATTTGATACTTTAAAATTCACAAAACGGTTAGAGCTGTCTGTAGTTGGTCGAGAACAAGCAGAGGCTATGGCTGATGCTTTTAAAGAGGCACAGCAAGAATCTGATATTGCAACAAAGAATGACTTGAAAGAGCTTGAATTACGCTTAACCCTTCACTTTGGAGCTATGCTTGCTGCAACTGTTGCGACCATCAAAATCCTCGATAAAATCATCTGAAGCCAAAAAAAATTTCAAAAAAATTTTTATAAAGACTTGATGTTTACTCCATGACCGACAAAATCCGTGCATTAGGCCTTAATTTACTTCTTACAGTTGTAGTAGTTCTCTTTTGCTTTGTGCTTCTTGAGATCGCTGCGAGGGTGGCTTCTAACCTTCTTGGTGTTGCCCCTTACATCAAATATAATCCACAACTTGGATGGAGTCCAAAAGCCAACTCAACAAAATTACATAAAAAAAATGGGGATTTTGCAGCTACCTATACTATCAATAGCTTAGGTTACAGAGGAAAACTCCATGGGCAAAATCATACCCCAGGAGTATTTCGTATAGTCTTATTAGGAGACTCTGTTGGATTTGGCTGGGGTGTAGATGATCAGCAGACCTATGGTGCCAGACTGGAGACCATCCTCCCAGAGGTTGAGGTCATTAACCTAGCAGTATCGGGTTATGGAACCGATCAGGAGCTACTGCGCTTAAAAAGTGAGGGAATAAACTTTCAGCCTGATCTTGTTATCTTACATGTTGTAGATAATGACTTTTTGGAAATCCGCCGACCTTTCATGTATCAAAGAGCTAAACCATATTTTTTACAAGGTGATGACAATAAATTAGAACTCAATAACGTCCCTGTGAAAAGTTATGGTTCCCTTGCAAGATATTATTATGATAGCAGCCTGCCACTACCTTTTCGGGAATGGCTGGCATGGAATAGTTATGCCTACACATTTTTCAACAAACGCTATCGAGAGTTTATGGCACGGGCACAAAAAGCTACTGGTATAACTACAACAGCCATTAGAGAAGGTGAGACAACCCCAAAAAACCAAGCTTGGCAACTATTTAAAAATTTGGTAGAAGAGATAAACTTCGAGCTACGTAAGAAAAATATAAAAGGGCTAATAATTCACGCCTCTGCAAATTTAAACAGTTCAGCTAAAATGGCAGAACTCCCCTTACCCACACTGAACCTCTATCCTTTATTATATGAGTTACACACAAAAAAAGAGGTCTCATTTCCCAATGACGGTCACTGGAACCCGTTTGGTCACAAACTGGTTGCCGAAAAATTGGCTGAAGAGTTAATCCGCCTGGAATTAACCAGCAACAAGTGACTAAGTAATCACTTCCAAATCATAATTTATTTTTAATTTACATTAACTTATAGCTGGCACTTTCTACCAAGGTCGGCTAAAGTTAATCACCAGTTAACCGATATGCTATGTAAACATAATGTACATGTAAAATATATCATTATTAATTTGGTATATAGTCTATGATGTAATTATTGATTTAATCAATCAAGACAACAACTCTCTAACATTCTTATTACAGAGAGTTTTTTTGGAGAGTTCTGTTATGGCGTTACCAGGCCGCAAACAACCTGACATAAAGAAAAAGCCGACAAAAAAAGGTCAGGCAGACGCGGGTGCTGAAGAGGATGGACTTATCCTAGAGCTCGGCTTTGAAGAAATGAAGAATATGGGCAATGAGCTTAAAGGTTTACGCGAGTCTCATGCCCAAGAACAGTTAGAAAAAATTCAAAAACTACGATCTGAGCAGCCGCAACCAAAAAAGAAAAAAGGAGATGCAGACACAAGGTTAGATGTGTCTGAGCTGGTAACAGAGACCGAAGCTAGAAAAGGTGGTATGCCGGAACATATAGCAGCCCTACCCGCCAACCATCCTATCAGGGTCCGCTGGGAAAAAGGTTTCCGCCAACGAGAAGATGGAACTTGGTTTCAACTCTCTGCTGATGAGATGCAAAATGATATTGGAATTTCAGAAGAGAAACAGCGTGCGTTTCTGATTATCCCTCTTATTGTAATTGGTATCGCTTTGATAATTGGTGGTAACTGGTATGCATCCAAACTTACCGATACCCGTGCAGATATAATAAATACGGTAAAACTCAAAGGTATAAAAGATAAGCCTGAGACCAAGGAAAAGCTAATAAAAGCCTATAAAAGCCAGTGGCTGCCTGAGTTAACAGGTATACTTGACGATTTTAAAAAAGCTAAACGAAGCTTTGAAGAGTTTAGCGATAATCAAGAGAGTGGTTCCTATATACAACATATCAAAAAACACGATAAAGAATTTGATGCAGAAGAGGCTATGCAGTGGCGAACCAGAAGTATTCGGAAACCAAGCCAATAATTAAAACTCAGATTTGGCAGTTGTCGCCACGTACCTGCCCCTCCGCCAACTGCCGAATCTGGGTTAAAATACTATAGTCTAATTTTTAAATACTCGCAGAATTGTATCTTTAAGCTTTAGATTCTCAAGTAGCTTCTTTTTTACTTCCAACCCCTGTGAACGTTTTTCAAACAGTCCCACAGCAACTCGGTAGAGTTGCCCATGCTTTACGTTTGCGCCCT
>JADFYX010000377.1 GCA_015232795.1 Magnetococcales bacterium | reverse complement strand
AGCATGGCTGGAAAAACATCTGGCAAACATGTCCGGCACCATACTTATTATCTCCCATGATCGGGGCTTTCTAAACCGTGTCACTAAAATCACCATCTCTTTAGAAAGCCACGCCTTGATCCGTTATGTAGGCTCCTTTGACAGCTACGAAAAACAACGCGATGAACGCAGGAGGTTGTTGATAAAAAGTGCAGAAAAACAGGACCAGGAGATAGAGCAGATTGAAAAATTTATCAATCGCTTTCGTGCTCAAGCCAATAAAGCCAAACAGGTACAGAGCCGTGTTAAACATCTTGAGAAGATTATCAGGGTAGAGAGGCCCGATAGAGACCCTGTTGCCCCGGTTATCCGTCTGCCAGAGCCACCACCTTGTGCCTACGAGGTTTTAAATTTACGAGGTATTAGTAAACAGTTTGGGGATAATATTCTTTTCAAAAAACAGAGTCTCACCCTGGAAAAAGGTAAAAAAATTGGTCTTCTCGGGCCCAATGGTGCAGGAAAAAGCTCTCTTTTAAAGATAATAACCGCTTCTCTTACTCCAGATGAGGGGTCGGTCATTGTTGGGGATAGAGTAAAAATTGCCCATTTTGCTCAACACACATTGGAGTCTTTAAACCCTGAACACACAATTATTGAATCAGCCGATGAATCGGCACCAGCAAACTGTAACGAAAGACAGCTTCGCACAATTTTAGGTGGTTTTCTCTTTTCTGGTGAAACTGTTTTTAAAGCAGTTTCTGTTCTCTCTGGTGGTGAAAAAGCCCGTTTGGCACTGGCAAGAATGTTTCTAACTGGGGCTAATGTGCTGCTTTTAGACGAGCCTACCAACCATCTGGATATGGGGGCAAGAGCAGCCCTGCAAAAAGCCTTGGAATCCTACAGCGGAACTCTGATTATCATAACCCATGACCGGGATTTAATGGAGGGAGTTTGTGATCATTTCTGGATAGTTGGCAATGAAAAAATAACCATCTGGGAATCTGATCTTAAGAGCTACCTAGATCAGGTAGTACAGGTAGAAGGTGAGCCAAAAACCCCAATTCAAAACAACAAACCAGAAGATAATACCAGCCCCAAATTGGGCAACAAAGAGCTGCGCCAAGAGACCGCCCGTATAAGGCAAACCTTAAGCCAAGCAACACAAAAATCCAAAAAGAGAATTAAGATCCTGGAAAAAGAGATACATAAATTTGAGGCAACACTGAAAGAGGTAGAGGCAAAACTAGCAGACCCAGAGATACACAACAACCCCGATAAAACCGAGCTAAAAGAGCTTGTTACCCAGAGCGGCAGACTTAACTCTTCACTTATAGAGAGCATGGCCCAGTGGGAGGATCTATCTTTTGAGATAGAAAAACACGAAGAAAAAGCCCAGAATGCCTTGGCAGAGTTAAAATAAAAAAAGCCCCGCTTTAACAGGGCTTTTTTTATTTTACAAGAGAAGCAGAACTATTTAATAGAGAGCAGCTCAACTTCAAAAACCAATGTAGCATCAGGACCAATTACCTTGCCAGCCCCACGGGAGCCATAAGCCAACTTGGAGGGAATAAACAGCTCGTATTTTGAACCGACATTCATCAACTGCACACCTTCAGTCCAGCCTTTAATCACCCCATTGAGAGGAAACGTCGTAGGTTTATTACGCTTGTAAGAGCTATCAAACTCCTGACCATTCAACAATGTACCACGATAGTTAACAGTAACTGTATCCATCAAAGTAGGACGGGGGCCGGAACCTTTCTTTAAAATTTTATATTGCAATCCGCTAGAGGTTGTTCTTACCCCTTTCTCCTTGCGGTTTTTCTTTAAAAATGCCTCACCCTCTTCACGGTTTTGCTTGGCAGCAGCAGAAACTAAAGCTGCCTGTTCTGCACGCACCTGCTTGACCATTTTATCTCTAATAGCAACGCGCTGCTCAGCATCCAAAAGCAGTTGATCCCCACTAAGAACATCCTTAATAGCCCGATCTACAATTTGAGTGTCAACCTTAAATAGTGCACCTTTAAGTGCTACCCCAAACTGCAAACCCATGAAATAACTAAATTTCTGATCATCAGTTGTCAACTTACCAGCAAACTCAGCGGCATTCGCCGAAAAAGGAAGACTTGCTACCAAACAACACAGGGTTAAACCAGTTAATAAATTTCTACCAATCACGTTTGCACTCCTCGTTTAGGGTATGTTTTTTTAAAATAAAACTGCTTAATATTTCCACAAATCCAAGCAAGGATACAGAAAGATGAAGGGTAAAAACAATGTTTAATGAGAGTTAGTTTTGTTAACAAAACTGACTAAAGGGAAATATGTTCCCCATTGCCATAAATAACAAACCACCTTTTTATCTATATATCAACACTTACCATGTTTTGGCGCGATATATGCTAGATTAAACACAATATTATAATTTAAGACAAAAACATCATCTCACTCATAACACTAAACAACAATAAAGAGGACGGTTTTCATTAAACGGACAGTGCCATAATTTTTAAGGCTTTAATGATTAAAAGTCCGTTACAACCGCAAAAAAATGATTAAAAAAATTAATATGACAATGGACAATATTAAAAGAATGGGCCACACAGATGAGGAGTACACTCAGGTATTCCAACTTTTGAACGATTCCGAGCTTGCCCTCTTGGAAAGAATGGAGGCTCTCCACCGCATGCAAGATTTCGAGTTAAGCATGCTTCATATACTGATAAATAAAATAATGGCCATGCTCAACAAAAAATTTCCCAAACAGAGCTTTTCAGAAGTATTGACCACCTGCTAGTAGTTGTGAGATGATGTCAGG
>JADFYX010000376.1 GCA_015232795.1 Magnetococcales bacterium | reverse complement strand
ATCTTAAATTTAATTAAAAACAGTTGATTCTGCTCTCTATGACAAGAAATTGCAAGTTTCGCAAAAAATGGTGAAGATGGATTTTAAGGTTTTATATATTTAGGCAACTCCATCCAATATATCTTTGAGGACAATCTAAGGTTAGATAGTGCACTTAACAGATTATTAGTTATTAATACAATCAGTTGAAGTAAAAATTTATTTATAGAAAATAAAATATAATCGTCATAAAACTTCAACAGCATCTCAAAATCGTAATAAATATAGGCAAAATAAGTGTTTTTTTATCTGTTCAGTTATGGGATAATGTAGCTACTAGTTTATAATTAGTACTATTAAAGAGGGGTGGATAAAAATATGGCTTTTAAAAATATGTCTATTGGAGAGAGACTAGGAGTTGGCTTTGGCCTTATTGGGGTACTGTTTGTCATGGTGGTTTGGCAATATCACCACACCCTTTTTGGAGTTATAAACCGTTTTGATACTCTCCAAGAAACCCAGGGGGCGAAAAAAAACCATTTTCTCAATGTTCACCGCTATATGCTGGAAGCCAGACGCAGTGAAAAGGATTTTCTTGTCATAGAGAGCAGAATCAACTGTTTTTAATTAAATTTAAGATTGTAGCGACCTATTATTGGGTTGTGATCTTATACCTGAGGAACCCCATGACTACCGAGAAAAATAGTAAAAAGATTAAAGAAAACCCCCAAGTCACAGCTCGTAAAGAGAAGTTGGCTGCTTTGCTGAGTGTTGGGGTTAATCCATACCCAAACAATTTTAAACCAGAGCAAACTTTAGCCCAAGTTACAGATACTTATGGGCAAGAAGAGGATGTTGATAAACTCGATGCTGCACTGGTTAAATGTGTGGGACGTGTGATGTTGCATCGCCATTTTGGCAAGCTTACCTTTGCCACATTGATGGATGAAAGTGGAAGGTTACAGGTGGCGGTACAGCGGGATCATATTGGTGCTGACCTCTACCGGGATGTGTTTAGAAAGGTAGAGGTTGGCGATTGGCTTGGGGTGGAAGGCAGCCTGTTTTTAACTAAAACAGGTGAGTTGACCATTCGGGTGAATAAATTTCAAATTCTTGCCAAGTCTGTAAGACCTCTACCAGAAAAATTTCATGGTTTAGAAGATGTCGAAACCCGCTATCGGCAGCGTTATGTGGATCTGATTGTCAACCCAGATGTGCGAGAGCTATTTCGTACCCGTTCCAAAATTATCCGTCTTATTCGGGAGTTTATGGAGAACAGAGGGTTTTTAGAGGTTGAAACCCCAATGATGCACCCAATTCCTGGTGGTGCAGTTGCCCAGCCGTTTGTTACCCATCACAACGCCCTGGACCGCGACCTCTACCTGCGTATCGCCCCAGAGCTATATTTAAAAAGGCTTATAGTAGGTGGTTTTGAGCGGGTATTTGAGATTAACCGTAACTTTCGCAATGAGGGGCTATCCACTCGCCATAATCCAGAATTTACCATGATGGAGTTTTATCAAGCTTTTGCAGATTATAAAGATTTGATGGATATGACTGAAGCTCTTATTACCCATGTGGTGTGTGAGATTCATAACGGTGAATTGGTGGTTGAGCATCAAGGTCGCAAGATTGATTTTTCTTCTCCATGGCAGCGGTTAACCATTGGTGAATCTCTGGTTAAATTTGCCGGAGCCGATGCTGCCCAGATGACAGACCGGGCCTATCTTCTGGCTTTTGCCGAAGAAAAAGGGGTTAAAATAGATAAAGATTGGGATGATGGGGTTCTGCTGTTGGAGCTGTTTGAAAATTTGGTTGAGGAGGATCTGATCCAACCCACATTTATTATTGATTATCCCGTATCAGTCTCTCCTCTGTCACGGCGTTCTGATGCCAACCCGGATATAACTGAGCGGTTTGAGCTGTTTGTTGGTGGCTGGGAGATTGCCAATGCATTTTCCGAGTTAAATGATCCGGCAGATCAGGCAGGGCGGTTTAAAAAACAGGTGGAGTCTAAAGAGGCAGGAGATCTTGAAGCTATGCACTTTGATGATGATTATATCCAGGCGTTGGAGTATGGCATGCCTCCAACAGCTGGGGAGGGAATTGGTATAGACCGCCTGATAATGCTTCTTACCGATTCTGCGGCTATTCGAGATGTGCTGCTGTTTCCCCAGTTGCGTTCTGTAGCTAAGGTCTAAGTTCGATGATGCAAAACCGATATGAGTGGTTTATTGGTCTGCGATATCTCAGGGCCAAACGCAACCAGAGCTTTATCTCTATTATCACATTTTTCTCCCTAGGAGGAATAGCCTTGGGGGTGGCAGCACTTATTGTGGTTTTAGCGGTAATGACAGGCTTTCGACAGGAGTTGCAAGCACAAATTCTCGGCATTACAGGTCATGCCACCATCCGTGCTTATACAGACTATGTGGAAAACTATAAACCTCTTCTAGATCAGGTCAATAAGACCCCAGGAGTGGTAGCAGCAACTCCTTTTATTTCTGGTCAAGCTATGTTGACCGGACGGGGGCGGGCCTATGGAGTCAGTCTTCGAGGAATTATCCCTGTTTTAGACAGAAAGGTATCTGCCCTAGATAAAAACATGAAGATGGGCAGTATCAATAATCTTGGAGATTTTAACATTATAGTAGGGCAAAAGCTGGCCAATAATTTAGGGGTAAATGTTGGAGATAAAATTACGGTTATGGTGGCTGCTGGCAACGTGACCGCCATGGGAACATTGCCCCGTTTAAAACGCTTTAGGGTTGGTGGTGTTTTTGAGTCTGGTATGTATGAGTATGACAACTCACTGGCCTATATTCACCTG
>JADFYX010000375.1 GCA_015232795.1 Magnetococcales bacterium | reverse complement strand
GGGGGTTGTTTAAAAGTTTGTTTACTCCATCCACCACCCCTTGTACAGATCTCTCCTCCATTAATACCCCAGCATCTGCGTTTGCTACCACTTCAGGTGTGCCCCACGCTTTTGATGCTACCACAGGAGTTCCGCACGCCATGGCTTCTAAAAGTACATTGGCCCAACCTTCTCGGCTGGAGGCTAAAACCAGAGCGTCTACAGCACCATAATAAACTATGAGTTCTGTATGGGGTATTTCACCTAGTAGTTTAATCCGGTTTTCAAGTCCTAACTCTTTTATCAATAAAAGCAGCTCTTCTCTGTTTGGCCCATCACCAGCAATTAGTAGGTTGCAAGCTTCTAGTTTTTCCATGGCTCTGATTATTAGATCATGGCCTTTGCGATCTATAAGATAACCTACCGAGAGTAAGGTGGTGGATGTAATGCCCAACCTTTTGCGTAAGGGGGTGGGATCTTGTGGGGTGAATTTTTCTAAATCAACACCGTTTCGCAACACTGTTATGGTGCTCTCATCTATTCCCATATCTTGCAACGGTTTTTTAAGGGCAGCACAGACAGTGATAAGTCCATCAGCACTATTTGCAGCCCATTTTATTAACTTTTTGGGTATAAAATAGTTTGGCAACTGGTTTAAGTCAGAGCCACGAGCGGTAATTATCACAGGTTTATTGAGGAGTTTTCCCAATATGGTGGCAGCTATACCATCAGGATAAAAATAGTGGGCATCAATAAGGTCAAAATCATAACCTTGGGCGACTGTTTTTTTTAAAATAGGCAGGCTTGCCAGGGCCATTGATAGTGGCGACATATACATACCCAGCTTTGGAATTAAAAAATAGCGTGGGTGGTAGATGGTCAAACCGTGGCTACTCTCCTCCTTTGCACTGTTTTTTGCCCGCCAGGCATAGGGGTTGAGTTTTTTATGGGTAAAAGGAAACCAAGGCAGGGGTGCGACAACCTTAATTTCAACCTGACCAGACGCATTTAAATGGCGCAACCTCTCCATTACAAAAAGCCCTTGGGTTGGGTTGCCAACGTGGGGAAAAAGGCTGGTGAATGTGAGTATTTTTACCTTTTTCATTAGCGTTTAAAAACCGAGAACTTTTTTAGCCAGAGGAACCGTTATTTTATGTTTCAACCCTTTGCCTGCTCTATCAAGTTTTTCCATGGCATCACCATAGTCCGGCACTCTTCTTGGCAGGCGAAGTTGTAAAAATTTTATTAACTCCGGACCTAGTTTTACCTGTCGATCATGGGCCATTTTTGTTAATATCTCTCCCAGTTCGTCATCTGATGGGGGGGTGATATTAAACACCTCTCCCCAGAGCAAGCGGGAACTTAAATCTTTGCGCAGCCAATCCATGTTGTTGGGGGATATCCGGCTGGCAAATAACAGTTTGCCCCCTTTTGCTATCACCTGATTAAAAAGAAACAGCACCGCCTCTTGAAGTTGGGGTTGGTTTTCTAGCTTTTCCAGTTCATCTATTGCGACTATCGAGTATACCCCATAACGGGTTAACAATTGCGCCAGATCCCCCTCTTTGTAAGAAGTTGCCTGATTGACAAGTGCTGCTATATCCAGATATATCGCAGTGTTCTGTTTTGTCTTGTTTTTAGTTTGAAAATAAGTTGTTGCCGCTTGTAACAGGTGGGTTTTGCCACTACCAGCCAATCCGGTTAGGGTCAGGCTATGGTCGTGGTGGTCTTCAAGGTTGATAATCTCATTTATTATCAATCTGTTTTTTCCCGTAGCAATAAAAGAGTCAAAGGAGTAGTCCGGCTCTAGGGGGAATTCCAGTATAAATTGACTACATTCCACAGTTATAGGCCGCCTATGTTTTTCAAACTACTGAATATAAACAACAATACCAACTGGACTTGGCACAACTAGCACGCCCGGCCGGGATATTGCGTTTAAAAATGTGCTATCCAAACCCTGATAATCCAAAAGGATAACCACCTCACGAGCGGTCATAGATTGATGTTGAAAGCCGGAAAATCCTGGTATGGATTGCAGTGATTCAAGAAACTGTTCATATCTTAAATGTTTAAAATCATGGACAATCCGTAAGGGGATAGTGTGGCGTAATACCGGTTCAACAGAGTGCGCGCTAATCCAACGATTGGCAGCTTGCCAGTATAGTTTATCTACAAGAGCCGGAAAAAGGCTGGCTTCGGCAAGCTCTTTAGTGGGGAAACTTCCAGAATTACTGGCTTTTAAGGGAGGATAGATGCCCTCACTTGTTGTCTCTATCAAATCAGCAGCGGCAGTATAATAGGGTAATTTGCTATCCTGACCAGTCATAACCACAAGGTTTATTAAAACCGCCCATACACGGTCAAGGCCATAGCGGGTTTTTACCCAGCTAATAAAGGCAGGATCGGCTTGAATGGCATTTTCCCAGGTTAGGTTCATCATATCGTCCATATCACCCAAAGGTTTTTGCAGGGATATGCCGTACTCTTTGGCTATATCCATAACAATTGGTTCAATGGTGTTATGGGTTATCTGGGTATTGGTTTTAATTATTATGAGAGAATCTGGGTATTCTGTCTGACCATGTGGTATGCCAGCCTTGGCAAAGGCTTCATTAAGCTCTTTTTTAGAAAAAGTGACATCAACTGTTATTTGGAATGTACGCAGACGACGACGTTCCGAGCGCACAATACTGCGTTCGATAAATTTTTTATCCTCCCGGCGCAGCGTCTCCAAAAAATCCCGGTTAAAATCTTGGTTAACTCTGGTCAATATACGGTTGAACAGTATAGTAAAGGCTTTTGTCTGGGCTCTTTTTAAACCTACATTGCGCGGTGTTTGATTATCTTCAAGG
>JADFYX010000374.1 GCA_015232795.1 Magnetococcales bacterium | reverse complement strand
TGAAGATGAATTAGCAGCCCTTGATTTAGCGATAGAACGCATTAGAGCCTATCATGAGTGGCAGATGCCAAGGATGGGGATTGATACCTATGTTGACTCAAGTGGAACCAAGCTTGGTCAGCGGGTAACACCACTGCAAAAAGCTGGTTTATATGTTCCAGGAGGTTTGGCTAGTTATCCATCATCGGTATTGATGAACGCTATTCCTGCTAAGGTTGCAGGGGTGAGTGAGCTTATAATGGTGGTTCCAACTCCAGGGGGGGTGGTAAATCCCCTTATTTTAGCAGCAGCCAATGCTGTAGGTGTGGATGCCATTTATAAGGTAGGAGGAGCACAGGCCATTGCTGCTTTGACTTTTGGCACCGCTACTATCCCTAGTGTAGATAAAATTGTGGGGCCGGGTAATATTTATGTAGCCACTGCCAAAAGACAGGTTTTTGGTCGGGTTGGTATCGATATGATTGCCGGACCATCGGAGATTTTTATTGTTGCTGATGAGGATAATGATCCAAATTGGCTAGCAGCAGATCTTCTATCACAGGCGGAGCATGATGAAATAGCCCAGTCTATTTTGGTTACTGATTCACAAAAATTAGCCGATGATGTAGAGGCAGCTTTGGCAGCCCAATTGAAGGTTCTTTCCCGGCGTGATATTTGTAAAAAAGCTCTTGCTGACCGGGGGGCGATTATTGTGACTAAAGATATTGCCGAGGCATGTGCTTTGGCATCCCAAGCAGCTTCGGAACATCTAGAGCTAGCCGTTGCAGATCCAGAATCACTGTTACCACAAATTAAAAATGCTGGTGCGATTTTTCTGGGTCGTTATACCCCAGAACCCATTGGCGATTATGTAGCTGGTCCCAATCATGTACTGCCTACTGAGGGTACAGCCCGTTTTTCCAGTCCATTGGGTGTGTTTGATTTTATAAAACGTACCAGTCTTATTGGTTGCACCCCTGCTTCATTTGCTAAAATTGCTCCTGCTGCTTCGCGGTTGGCTGAGTCAGAAGGTTTAACAGCCCATAAATTAAGTGTTGATTTGCGTTTGGAGTCCTTATCGTGACTAAAAAAACTAAATCTAGAACTGCTACTGTAAAAAGGGATACTAAAGAGACTCAAGTTGCGGTGACCCTTGACATTGACGGTAGTGGCAAGAGTGATATCAATACCGGGATTGGTTTTTTAGACCATATGTTAGAGCAAATTGCCCGTCACGGAATGTTTGATTTAAATATAAAAGCCAGTGGCGATACCCATATAGATTATCATCATACCGTTGAAGATGTAGGCATCACCATTGGCAAGGCGTTTAAAGAGGCTTTGGGTGACAGGCGGGGTATCACCCGGTTTGGTATGGCTATGGTTCCATTGGATGAGTCTTTATCACGGGTGGTGGTGGATTTGTCGAACCGTCCTTCGTTGGTGTGGAAGGTAGATATAAAAACGCAAAAGCTAGGCACTTTTGATACAGAGCTGTTTCGGGAGTGGTTTGAGGCTTTTTGTGTAAACGCTGCAATGACACTCCATGCCGAGAATCTTTACGGTACTAACGGTCATCATGTTATAGAGTCCTGTTATAAAGCCTTGGCTCTGGCACTGCGCCAAGCTTGTTCTATAGATTCTCGTAGGGCAGATAGTGTGCCTAGTACTAAGGGTACTCTCTCCGCATAATTTTTCATTTGAGGTATACTCATGTCGCAAATAACCGTCATAGATTACGGTTCCGGCAATTTACGTTCTGTAGCTAAGGCATTGGAAACTGTCGGTGGTCAGGTGACTGTCAGCCAGAAACCAGAGGCAATTTTACAGGCTGACCGGGTGATTCTGCCGGGAGTAGGTGCTTTTGCGGATTGTTACCGTAATTTGCAGGAATCTGGATTGTTAGAACCAACTTTAGCCCATATTAAAGCAGGCAAGCCGTTTCTTGGTATCTGTGTGGGTATGCAACTGCTTTTTGCCGAAGGCCATGAGTTTGGTGTTCATAAAGGTATGGATCTTATAGGAGGGCATGTTGGAGGGTTTAGAACCGACATGGCAGACCCTGAACAGCCGGGTATGAACTTGAAGGTTCCCCATATGGGGTGGAACCGGGTGGTGCAGCGACAGGCCCATCCTCTTTGGGCAGGTATACCGGATAGCTCCCACTTTTATTTTGTCCACTCTTTTTATGCGCAACCAACAGACCCTAAACTAATTGCTGGCAGCAGCAGCTATGGTTTAGAGTTTACAGCAGCCATTGCTAAAGAGAACATATTTGCAACCCAGTTTCACCCTGAGAAAAGCCAGAAAAACGGCCTGACTTTATTGAAAAATTTTATTGCCTGGAGCCCGGAAAAATAATGATCATTATTCCTGCCATAGATCTAAAAGATGGTAACTGTGTAAGACTTTTCCAAGGTGATATGGATCAAGATACACTCTATTCTAACGATCCTGGAGCAACTGCTGCCAAATGGCAGGAGTTGGGTGCCGAGCGGTTGCATGTGGTGGATTTAAATGGAGCATTTGCTGGTAAGCCAGTAAATGCTCCTGCTATCGCGGCAATTGTAAAAGCGTTGGATATTCCTATGCAGTTGGGGGGTGGCATTCGCTCTTTGGCAACAATGGAAAAATGTTTTGAGAAAGTCAGAAATAATTCTATACCTACATTTGTACAGGTTGATACATATCGTTTAATGGCTCATTCAAAGGGTGACGATATAAGGGATGTGAATGAAATTAAAGCGTATAATGATAAGGACTTTTTGACAATTATGAAGAACGAGTTGTCCGGCAATAGTGATTTTGATAATATGCTTCAAAATATTTCACAACGAGTTGACAATGATATTGCCAATGCGGACCG
>JADFYX010000373.1 GCA_015232795.1 Magnetococcales bacterium | reverse complement strand
CAGTCCAGGTTACCTCTGATGTTGGTAAAGGAACGAGCGTTGTATTAAAGCTTCCATTGACCCTTGCCATCATTCCATCCATGACCATAATGGTAGCAGGACAACGTTTTTCAATTCCAGAGATTGGTCTTGTTGAGGTTGTCCACATTGTGGGATCTGAACTGAATGAGCGCATTCAGATGGTTGGCAATGCCCCGGTTCTAAGGCTGCGAAATATTTTGTTGCCACTCATGGATTTATCAGAAGTGTTGGATATTCCATACGACGAAGAGGTACAAGGGCCACACTGGATTACACAACTATCAGAGGAAGATGACAAAACCAAAGATGCAGTTGCTGATGTCAATTTTGAGGATCCTGATGATGAACAGGTAGTCCGCATCGTTGTTATAAATGTTGGCGGTAATGAATTTGGTATGGTTGTCGATGAAATATTGGATCGTGAAGAGATTGTGGTTAAACCTCTACCTGCAGTGCTTAAGGACAACCCACGTTTCTCTGCAACCACTATTCTTGGGGATGGCAGTGTTGCCCTAATTATTGACTATGCGGGCATTATGGAGAAGGCCAATATCAATTTTGGCAATGTTGAACAGGCACTCAAGAATAATATGGAGAATGATCGCCGAGCTGCTTTAAAAGAGTTGCAGAACATCATATTACTCAAGACTGGCAACGGCCTTTATATGGGTATTGTCAATAATATGGTACGTCGTGTTGGTAAGTTTGATAAAGATGATATTGAGACCATAAACGGTCAACCGTATGTTCACTATGGAGATATTACCTACCGCATTGTCTTCCCGGAACATCTTATAGATATGCCCAACAAGAAAAAGAAAAAGAAAAATAAAGATAAAGATAAAGATAAAGATAAGAGTGGAAAAGTCAGTGATAAAGATGAAAGAGATGATAGTGATAACAAAGATCTTTACATGCTTATCCCCAACATACCAAATGTTCAGGTAGGACTTGTCTTCTCCAAAATTGTAGACTCATTAACTATATCCATTGATCTGGATCTGGATACAGTAATTATGAAAGGACTCTTCGGTTCATCTTGGATTCAAGATCGGGTCGTTCTTTTCCCAGACATACAGGCTCTTTTTGAGATGGCTGGTGTGCCAGTTTCACAAACTACCCCTGCTATTGATTGTAATGGTCTTAAGGCTCTGGTGGTTGATGATACGCCGTTCTTACAGTTATTGACCAGTTCCTATCTAAGTCAGGAGGGATTTAGTGTCAGTCTGGCAGGAGATGGAAGACAGGCTATGGAACAACTTGGCCGTAAACAGTTTGATCTTTTGGTTACAGATATCAACATGCCGGTCATGGATGGTTTTGAGCTTGTAAGAGAGGTTTCTTCCACCAAGAATTCTGATATACCTATCATTGCCACTTCATCTTCAACCTCCGCAGATTTGGAGTTACGTTGTAGTCAAGCAGGTATTGTCGGCTGTGTTCCTGCCATGGATAAAGATAGTTTGGTAAAAACATTGGCAACATTACAACGGATATGATTATGAATAGTGTTACTCATTTACATGTCGAGGCGGTACACCCCTTTAAACCTAGATTCGTCAGATGAGCAATTGAGCTGACAAACCGCCTACTGCCGAGACTAGGTTAACCTGACGGTAATAACCGTCAACTTGCAATGAGAGAAAACTGCCCATGCTAGTTAGTACTTTTATTCTAGGTGATTTCCATTTGGGAATCGACATTATCCTCATCCGCGAGATCAACCGCTCCATGGTTGTTACCCCTATTCCAGGTGCGCCACCTTTTATACGGGGTATGCTGAATATTCGTGGCAAAATTATTACCCTGTACGATCTTAAGCAACGTCTGGGGTGGGAAGATACAGAGAGTAAAATTAAAGGTCAAGATGGACAGCCCATAAGACCATTTAACGTTATATTAAAAACCCATGATGAGGTTTTACGCCTCAACAAGGCCTCCGCTGATAAATGTCAATGGGAAGATCCAGTGGGAATGATGGTTGATAAGTTGGGTGATGTTCATGAACTATCCCGAGAGGAGATCATGCCAGCACCTGCCAATCTCAAAGGTATTTCTGCCGACTTTGTTGAAGGTGTGGTGGAATTTAAAGATAATCTTTTGGTACTTTTAAATATGGCAAGTATCTTTGGAACAGACTCACACGAAGATGAAACTTAGGTAAAATATTTTATATATTTACGACTTAATTTACCATGACCAAACAATATAATTAGGATTGTTATGCGCAACAAATCCCCAAACAAACCGCTGCAAGTTATGGTGGTAGATGATTCCACCCTCTACCGCATGATCATGAAAAAATCGGTGTCGGACATTCCCGGTATTGAGGTCCAAGAGTTTGCTGCTAACGGTCAAATTGCATTGGATAAATTGGCCACCTCAAGAGTACCGATAGATGTGGTGTTGCTTGATGTTGAGATGCCGGTAATGGATGGCCTGACAGCATTACAAAGCATGCGGAAGCTGTACCCGAACATGGTGGTGATAATGGTTAGTGCCACCTCACGTACCAGTGCGACAATCGTTATGGAGTGTCTGCAAATTGGGGCAATGGAGTTTGTCACAAAACCCTTGGAGAACAATGTTGAGCTATCCAAAAAAGCTCTTCAAGAGGCTCTGGTCCCCATATTCCAGATAATCAAGGAGAAGAAAGAGAGCAGTAGTGCAAGTTTAGCTAGAGGGAGTATTAAAAAAGCTCCAACTATTCGGCCAGCTATCCAGCCTAAACCTAGTTTAGCACCAAAACCAGACATATCAAACAGAGTATCAGCCAGTCAACTAAACCCTAAACTGGTAGTGATAGGCTCCTCAACGGGGGGGCCAGTG
>JADFYX010000372.1 GCA_015232795.1 Magnetococcales bacterium | reverse complement strand
GGCTGTGATGGGGTGAAAATAGAGGGTGGAGAGGTTGTGGCTGATACCATCCGTTTTTTAGTCAGGCAGCGGATTCCTGTAGTTGCTCATGTTGGATTGACCCCACAGTCGGTAAAGTTTTTTGGTGGTTTCAAGGTACAAGGCCGGGATAAGACAGATGCCCAAAAGATTTTGGCAGATGCCTTGGCTGTTGAGGTCGCAGGAGCTTTTGCAGTGGTATTAGAAGGTATTCCAGCAACACTTGCCAGCCAGATAACGGCAAAACTCTCCGTTCCAACTATCGGCATAGGGGCTGGTGTCGAGTGTGACGGACAGGTGCTGGTGCTTTATGATTTACTTGGGCTTTATGGTGATATCAAACCCAAATTTGTTAAACAGTACATGCAGGGTGGTGATTTAATTCAGACCGCTCTTGCCCAGTACGCTAAAGAGGTCCGTGATGGGGCGTTTCCCGGTCCAGACCAGCAATGATAGTTATAGAGGATCGTCAATCCCTAGATAGTTGGGTTGAGCAGTCCCGCATGTGGGGGGGTAAGGTTGGGTTTATACCAACAATGGGTGCTCTCCATGAAGGTCATCTGGCATTGGTGCGTGAGGCGAAGAAAACTTGCACGCAAACCATAGTATCAATATTTGTTAACCCGACCCAATTTGGGCCAGAAGAGGATTTTAGTCAATATCCCCGTACTTTTGAAAAGGATAGGGCACTTTTAGAGGAAATTGCTTGTGATGCGGTTTTTCTTCCCAGCCCAGAGGTTATATATCCACCGGGGGGGCAGACATATGTAGCTGTAGAGCCGCTGGCTTCCCAGTTATGTGGAGCATCACGCCCCGGCCATTTTCAGGGTGTGGCAACGGTGGTGACTATACTATTAAATTTAGTTCGTCCCCATGCAGCATATTTTGGTGTTAAAGATTACCAGCAGTTGACCCTGATAAAGCAGATGGTGCGTGATCTGGCTATGGCTGTAGAGGTGGTTGGAGTGCCAATTGTGCGAGAAGAAGATGGTTTGGCTCTTTCAAGCCGTAACCGTTATTTAACTGCTAAAGAGCGACAGCAGGCTACAGCTCTCTATAAAGCTCTGTTGGCAGCACAATCCCTATTTAAAAATGGGGAATTAAAGGCTATAAAGTTGGAAAAAGCAGCACGTAAAATTTTATATGAGTCAGGAATTGAACAAATTGACTATGTTGAGGTCAGACACAGGAAGACGTTAGCTTGCCAATTGAGTGTTGAAGACCCGGTTATGTTAATAGCCGCCAAAGTAGGAAAAACCCGATTGATAGACAATATGGTGTTGTCTACTTAGACGGTATTTTTAATGAAAATAGAACATTATGCAAAAAGGCAATTTCATTAAGATTGACCGCCATGATAAGGAAAAAGTATAGATGCAAGTGTCACTTTTAAAATGTAAAATTCACCGGGCAACCGTAACCGATGCCGATCTGCATTATGAGGGTTCTTGTGCTATTGATGAAGATCTACTTGATGCTTCCGGCATTCGTGAGTATGAAGAGATCCATCTTTGGAATGTTACCAACGGTGAGCGGTTTGTCACTTATGCCATTCGTGGTGCTCGTGGTAGTGGTATGATTTCGGTCAATGGGGCTGCTGCCCATAAAGCTGATAAAGGCGATATTTTAATTATTGCTGCCTATGCCCGCATGAGTGAAGCCGAGGCAGATCTCCATGAACCAAAATTGGTTTATGTGAACAACCTAAACAAAATCATCAGGCTGGGTAGTTCTATTCCAGCCCAAGCAGCGTGATAGCTGTTTACAAGTTAAATATTTTCCTCAAAAAGCTGGCTCTATCTGCCTGTAAACTGCCAACTACTTTTGAAAATAAAGTAGCTTGGCAGTGCTCTATTTGTGTGGTTGTTGGGCTGTTTTTTGTTAGTCCCGGTCTGCTTTTCAGCCAGACTATCGACCCCACCTCTATTTCTGAAGAGTCTTTATCTGACTTTGCACCCCAAGACAACGGTCTTATGGTGGTTCCCCAAGAGGCGCAAAACCTGCTAGACAAAGGGGCTTACCATTTAGCTCTGCTTCTTGCCAATCAGGTTATAGATCGGGGTGGCGTAGCGTTTATTCCTGCTGGTTGGGTTAAAGTTAAAGCCGAAGCATTAATGGCTCTTGATCGTAAGGCTAAGGCTCTTACACTTTTAGAGGCAGCTCCTTCACACCTTCTTGCCTCTAATCCCTCCCTATGGTTATTGCTAGGGGAGTGCTATCTGGATGCCGATAATTTTACCAAGGCGCGGGAAAGTTATTCGCAATTTATGATACGTCATGGTAACCATCCAGAGTTGTATCATGCTCAGTTAGGTATGGGGTTAGCTGCCCTGGCTGCCGGAGATGTTTCCGAGGCGGAGTTGTTGCTAAATATATATGCCCAAGATAGAGATCCAGGACTGTCTGAACCGTTATTGCTTATTGCCTTGGCTAAGTTGGCCCAGCTAAAGGGAGATGAAGAGTTAAAAGATAGCTATATGTCCCAGTTAGCTGATCTAAAAATGCCAGATAGAGAGCTATACTCTCGCACTAGGGTTGAGGTTTTAGCTTTATGGCATATCAAAAACAGACGTTGGCAGCAGGCATTCTCTTTGGTTGAAAAAGGGCTGCAAATTAATCCTTCTGCAAAATTTCGCCACTTTTACCAAGGGTTGGTTAAGCAGTGGTTGTTGGGTTATCACGCTAAAAAGAGAGGCTTTGATACAACAACACTGGGAGCCATTCGAGATCTTATGAGGGGCGGTTTGCCTTTAAAAAAACGTGAGGAGGCTTTAGATGTTCTTTTAGAACGCGAGTTGGAATATCCTATTGGTCTTTGCCAAGAGGCTGGTCTTTTTGTTTCTGGCTC
>JADFYX010000371.1 GCA_015232795.1 Magnetococcales bacterium | reverse complement strand
CAAACCGTACATCACTCATTAAATTGTGGATAACTTTTCGTCGTCTCTCTGCTGCAATCAAAACCCTGTCGGCCTCTTGTTGAGCCTGAAAATAGCTCACCCCGAAATCCAGTATATTCCAGCTCATGGTTAGATTCCCGGTCTTGCTGACACGGTCAGAAGAGGTAGAGGCCTGCAAAGCACCAGTTCCTAAGGATGAGGCTTCATTAGAACGGTCGCTATAGCCGGCAGACAAAGCTAAATTAGGCAGCATGCTCATTTTGGCAATATTAAGCTGCCGCAGAGATAACGCCTCCTCCATTATTTTAAACCTATGGTCCAGGTTATATTTTATCGAACGGGCCATGGCATCGTAAATGGTTAGAGGGTGCGTGATCTGCTCCTGCTTCTCAAACAGGGAGTCATGATCAGCATTCATCAATGCAATTTTTTCTTTCATGGGTATTGGTTTTGGTTGAATAGAACAACCGGACACAACTAATGCCACTAACACAAAAATCAATGTGCAGCGGTTAAACGCCTTTCTATGGTTAGGTATGATTGTAACAACCTCTCCAATGCTAGCTTGAGCTTTTAGCTGTGAGAGAAAACCAATTTTCACCACAGCCAAACGCCCCTAGCCATCTTGGTGATCAGCATTGACTGACAAACACCACTTCCATCCATGACTATAAAATCTCCATCCATATCATTAAGCCAACTCTACTAAACCAGCGATAAATATATTATTTATCTATTTTAATTAGCAATTCTGCCAACCAGTGCCAACATTTACCACCATTCTCCATTTCGGTTGAAATAGGCCTCTTCTTTAGCTTAAACGCTTAATAGCCCATATAAACCTGGGTTAGGAAGTTTTACCAACTGCCGGATTTAGAATAAAAGTGCAGAGCAAACTCTTTATCTTTACTTTTACTGTAAATAGCTGGAATTTAATGTTACAATTAACGACCTAAACATTGATTAATTTACCGTTTATTATCTGACACCCGAGGCATTGATCCGATTGTGATGGAAGAAACATCTGAACAGTGGAGCACCACAAAAAGCAATAGCCATGATGATCAGTTGTTGGGGTGTCTCGCAACTATTGCCAGACACTGGAAACGGCCCCAATCTCATGAGGCTCTGCGTTCTGGACTTCCTCTTATTGATGGTCAATTCACCCCTGATATTTTTATTCGTTCTGCCCAAAGGGTGGGACTTGCGGCTCGTGAAGTCCGTAAACCACTTAATAAAATCTCTTCTTTGACCCTTCCTGCCGTTCTCTTACTCAAGGAGCGACGGGCATGTGTACTGTTCTCTTTTGATAAAAAAAAAGAGGTTGCAAACATTGTCTTTCCTGAAACCCAAAGCGGTGCAACTACTATCTCATTTGCACAGCTAAAAGAGGTTTACCTAGGCAGGGCGATTTTTGCCCGGCCGGAGTTCAGTTTTGATGCCAGGTCCAATGATAATACTGCCCCCTCCCCTGCACAAAGCTGGTTTTGGGGTACACTACGTCGCTATTGGTCTATTTATAGCGAGGCTATCGTCGCCACACTCTTGATTAATCTATTTGCCTTAGCTAGCCCGCTATTTATCATGAACGTCTATGACCGGGTGGTTCCAAACAACGCCATTGATACTCTCTGGGTATTGGCAATTGGGGCAATGACTGTATTTGTCTTTGAGTTTATAATACGCACACTGCGTGGCTACTTTCTCGATTTAGCAGGCAAAAAAGCTGATACTATTTTGGCCTCCCGTCTTTTTGCACATATCAACAGCATCCAGCTCTCTTCCCAGCCGACATCAACAGGTGCTATTGCCAAAAACCTTATGGAGTTTGAAACGTTAAGAGACTTTTTTACCTCTGCTACACTTACAACTGTTATAGATCTACCCTTTATTATTATTTTTCTTTTGGTTATCAATTTTTTAGGCGGGCCGATTGTCTGGGCACCAACAATTGCTGCTGCTGCCGTGATTGTTGTTGGTTTGATTATGCAGTGGCCTTTGGGGAAGGTAGTACGAAAATCCTTTAAGGAGTCCTCGCAAAAACATGCCATTCTTATTGAAACACTCTCAGGGATGGAGACCATTAAAACCCTGGGAGCAGAAGGAAATGTACAGAGCAAATGGGAGCAAGTTGTCGGTGTTACCGCCCACTCTGGCCTACTCTCCAGGTTTATCTCAGCAGTTGCAGTCAACTTTTCGGTTATGGCGCAACAGTTGGCTGTAGTAGCTCTGGTTATCAGTGGGGTTTTCCAGATTCAGGCTGGAGAGATAACCATGGGAGCGTTAGTGGCTTGCACCATACTTACCGGGCGGGCTTTGGCCCCACTCTCCCAGTTGGCAGGACTTCTGGTCCGCTTTCAGCAATCTGTCGTCTCCTTGGAAACCTTAAACTCCATCATGGCAATGCCTGTAGAGCGTCCATTGGATAAACATTTTACCAATCGACCAACTCTTAGGGGTGCAATTACCCTGGATAGTGTCAGTTTTGCCTATCCAGAGCAAGAAGGTGAGGTGTTCAATAAAATTTCTTTTACCATCAAACCTGGAGAGCGTGTCGCCTTTTTAGGGCGGATTGGATCGGGGAAAAGTACTCTTTTAAAACTCATCATGAATCTATACCAACCCAGCAATGGAGCGATATTGGTTGATGGAGTTGATCTACGCCAGATTGACCCAGTAGATCTACGCCGTGATATCGGTTATGTAGAACAAGAACCCATGCTCTTTTTTGGAACCATGCGGGACAACATTATCATGGCAGACCCTTTCATAGATGATGCCGCCTTGCTGCGTGCTGCGAAACAATCCGGGGTTGATGAGTTTACAAACCGCCACCCCCATGGTTTTGATCAGGTTATCGGCGAGCGTGGTC
>JADFYX010000370.1 GCA_015232795.1 Magnetococcales bacterium | reverse complement strand
ATCATGGATTGAAAATTGTAAACCGTCATCTGCAAAAATAGTGGATTTGTTGCTGCCAGGATTTGATCAAGAACTATATTATACTGAACCTCAGGAGTTTATCTCCGATATATCTTTTGTCGGTCATCTATCTAATCCATGGAGTAGCCAAGAAGATAACAGGATTATTTTTTCATCATCTGACAGATTAATTACCTTTGAGCAGGCACGCAAACATCTGGAACAAAAGATTGAAACTGAAGATATAGCAGGATATATTGAGGAAGATTATATCAATCTTGCCCTCTCATTTATTCCAAAAAATATTCGGGAACAGATATCGCTGTCACCAACAGTAAAGTATGATCTGGCTTGTCGAACACTAAGAATGACCAGTCGCCATAAAATGTTGTCAATGGCATGCGCCAATGGAGTATCAAGAAGATTTTTTGGTACTTCTGGTTGGAATAACTGGTCACAGTATAAGCCCTATTATCAAGGTATGCTAACTGATCCTGCCAAACTCCGTAAAGTTTACCAAACATCACGAATCAATCTTCATGATGGAGCTGGGTCAGGGGTAGGGCTGCACTTTAGAACAATGGACTGTATGGCTTCCGGTGGATTGTTGTTTTATTTGGAGTCGGTAGAAGATAGCAGACCTGGTGGTATGCATTCGGTTTTCACTCCGGGTAAACACTATGTATCGGTAAATAAAGCTAACTTTGCTAATAAAGTTAAGTTCTATTTAAACCACGCAAATGAACATAAAGAGATGTGCGTTGCAGCGAATAAAGAGGTGATGCAAAATCATCAATGGAAATTCCGCATTCAGAAGATTGTTGAAGATTTACAAAAATTATAATGGTCTCACGTTGTGCTCCTCTATATGTTGTAAAACATCATTCGGTGTCATGATAAAATCTTCCCAAATCAGCTAGAATGGTGTTGATTATCCTAGATTAGGCAGTTGGCGGTGCGTGAATGGTGTAAGATATTGGTTTGTCTGGTGTATCAGGGGAAATTGCGGCCACCTTGCAGGTGTAAGACTTTCCCATGATATGCCAGGTTAATCAATAGCTTGCGTCAGGTGCGAGGCGACAACTGCCGAATCTAGGATTATGTCGGTTGATAACAATCCGGCCAGTAGATGATCTTCTCTTGTTTAATACCGGCCTCTCTCAAGACATTTAGCAAAGTTTCAGAGTTGTAAGCAGGGAGGATGACAAAAACAGACTCCTTATTTTCAACTACCTTTTGGTTACTCAACTCTTCTACCTCTCTATCAAAAAAAAGCTGTCCCAATCTGTAGGGAATAGTATCCATGGTAGCGACTACATTTAACCTAGAAATATCGACTCTCTCACTAAACGTACCAAAATACCTGTCCATTGCTGGCAGTAGTACAACCTCCTCCTTTGTCTGAGTCAGGTTGTTGATCAGAGTCTGGAATGTACTGTACATTGTATCTATATGGGGAAAAAACCATGGAGGCATATGCATTCTTCTTGAACAGATAGCACAGCGGATATTGATTCCTCTTAGTCCAAATAGGGGTTGGGCTGGTGTAAGGGTCTCACCAGTAGAGTCAGGTGGATAACGAACTTTGTACAGTTGCTCCTTTTTACAGCAGGGACATTTGATAGTAGCATGAGAAAGATTGTCGGTTATATACTGAAAATTGCAGATCTCAGCCAATCTTTTGCGATTATTTTTATCGGTTATTTCCCGCAGTTCAAGATAGAGCTTCCTAAACTCGGCATCAGGCATTTGAGTCATATTTACCGGGGGCTGCAATGTTTTCCAGAGATAGGTCGCTGAGTTGGAAATTAATTTTGTAAATTCAATGGTTCCTGGAATAATGCCACTACGCTGGAATTTTTTGCAGAGTGGGCTGCCCGGATAGGGAATCACTGCGCTCCAATCTATATAATCAAGATTGTGCTGATTTTGGAAATCCAGTGTTTCCTGAACTGTCTCTATAGTATCGGCGGGATCTCCAAAGAGAAAGTTGGCCTGAATAGCAATTCCAGCGTTGCGAGTATATTTAACCGATTTTGCAATATCTTGTGGACAAATCCTTTTTTTCATGCTTTTTAGTGTAGTTGGGCTAGCACTCTCAAATCCATAACTAATACAGGTACAGCCAGCCTCTTTCATGATGTATAGGAGTTCCTGATTGGTATTGTTGACTCGCAACTGACACATCCAGGTTATGTTGGCATCACTGTCCAACAATAATTGACAAAATTCCTTGATCCGATTCTTGTCATAATCAAAAAGATCGTCATATATATCAAATGAGTATACTTGATATTTTTCTTTGAGGCGGAGAATTTCGTCCACTACCCTTTTTATGGATATTTTGCGATAGACCTGGCTTGTGGTGTGAAAGCAGAAGGTGCATTTATAGGGGCATGATCGGCTTGCCATGATTGGCAGTGATTTTCCCTGTCCATTGATAGTCAGGTGGTAATCAAAAACGTCATCATCCTGCATTTCGAGGAACTCTTTAATTCCGAACCCTTCAATATCGGGCAATGGCATTCTGTCCAGGTCAGCGATTGGAGTCCGTTCACCACTGTTTTTAATTGTTCCTTGGTGATTAAAAACGATGCCTGGAATGGTGGTATAGTCACTTTCTTTGTTATGTATAGCAAGAAGAAGCTCCTTCATAACCTCTTCGCCCTCGCCGATCACTCCAAAATTGGGTTGGAGATGACAATATACCGTCTCTGGGTCAGCCGTTATAATTCCCCCACCCAAAACAGTAATAATATTTGGGTCATATTTATGCACCTCTGTAAGAATCTCATCAATTCTATCCATAGTCATGGAAAGCCCACCGGTTCCCACCACAGTAATCTGCTCCTCTTGGATTATTTTCAACATTC
>JADFYX010000036.1 GCA_015232795.1 Magnetococcales bacterium | reverse complement strand
ACGAGATTGAATTAATATTTATGGATCTGCAAATGCCGATATTGGACGGTTTTGAGGCAACAAAATATTTACTTGATGATCCTGATACCATGAATATTCCCATTGTTGCCATGACAGCCCACGCCATGAGTGGAGATAGAGATAGATGTCTTGGGGCTGGGATGAGTGACTATGTTTCTAAACCCATAGAGCTTGAGCAACTATATGCATGTATCAAAAAATGGATAAAACCCCGTAAAATAAAGGAGTCAGAGTCGCAACCCACTGACAAAAACCGAGGAGAAGATCTGATTCTTCCAGATTATCTTCCAGGAATTGACATAAATAACGGGTTAACTCGTGTTACCGGCAATAAACGTCTTCTCCAAGATTTGCTTATATCTTTTAAAAAAGTTAATGCATCAATTCTTGATAAAATCAGAGAAGCTCTCGATAAAGAAAATAGAAAAGAGGCATTGCGACTGGTACACTCCATTAAAGGAACCTCCGGTAACATTGGAGCCTTGGAGTTGTCCACTTCAGCAAAAGAGCTTGAGGTGACAATTAAAGAGGGGGACGACAACTCTATTGATGTTGCTCTTAAAAGTTTTGCAGCATATCTTCAACCTGTTTTTAAGTCTGCTAAACTGTTGGAAGATAACCTTGTATTACAAAAATATAGCATTAAGCCCCAAAAGATTGGGGAGTTAGACTTACCACTACTTATACAGCTAATGGCAGATTTAAAACATTCTCTTATAGCCAATGATATGGTGGCAAAAAAACAGTTTACAACTTTGCAAAAACATCTTTATGGACACGGCTTTAAAGAAGAAGTTGAAAATTTACAAGGGGATATTAACAATCTTGATTTTAGCAACGCTTTACAATCATTAACAATTTTGGCAGATAAATTCGGTAAAGGAAGTGAGCTGTAATTATAATGGAATTAGCAAACGATAAACACCATTCGATCCTAATTGTGGACGACGAATCTAGCAACATTGAACAACTCAATGAAGCCCTTCAGGATGAGTATCGCATTTTATTTGCCACCAATGGTGAGGATGCCTTAAAAATTGCAGCATCCCAACATCCTGATTTAATTCTATTGGACATTATGATGCCGGGTATGGGTGGACACGAAGTTTGTAAAATATTAAAAGCCACCCCATATCTCCACAATATCCCGGTATTTTTTGTTACTGCCATGACAGATATTGCCGAGGAAACTGCCGGACTAGAGATGGGTGCGGATGATTATCTCTCTAAACCTATTAATCCATCATTGGTAAAATTGCGGGTAAGAAACCGCCTTAATATAAAAAGGGCAGAAACATTAATAATACAAGCTTATGAAAATTTAAAACACAGCGAATCTCGTACCAGAGCTATTTTAGACAATGCATTAGATGCCATAATTACTATAGAGAAGGATGGTAGTATTATTGAGTTCAACCCAGCAGCAGAAGAGCTTTTTGGTTATAGCGCGAAAGAGGCTGTTGAAAAAAATTTAGCTGATATGATTAATCAATATCAACTTCTTGATGCCAACATTGAAGATCTTGCTTACCAAGCAAAGCATAAACATAGCGCACTTTCGGCAAAACGCCGGATAAAACTACCCGGCAAACGTGCCGATGGTAATGTTGTCAACCTTGAGATCGGCTTGACCGCTATTCTCCATAAGGACCATTTGACCTATACCTGTTTTATCAAAGATATTACCGACTACAAGCAGTTGTTAACCTCGTTAAGAGAGACTTTGGCAGCAGCAGAAGCATCCAACAGGGCTAAGAGTGAATTTTTAGCCAATATGAGCCATGAAATCCGCAGCCCCATGAATGCTATAATGGGAATGACAGATCTGGTTTTGGCAACTAACCTTGATAATAATCAGCTCGAAAACCTGGAGATCGTCCAAAACTCGGCTAACAATTTGATGTCCCTCATCAATGATATATTAGATTTTTCCAAATCTGATGCCGGACAACTCTATCTTGAGAAAATTCCATTTGATCTTCGTGGCAGAATAGAAATTAACTGTGATAATCTGGCGATTCTAGCCCATAAAAAAGAGATGGAACTCTACTATGATATTGCAGAGGATATCCCCCCCTTGGTTGGTGATCCTTTGCGTCTGAGCCAAATTATTACCAATCTGGTTAACAACGCCTTTAAATTTACCCACGAGGGTGAAGTTACCTTAATAGTTGAGAGGAATTACGAAGCCAAATGTCGCAAAGACCAAATCTGCTTGCATTTTAGCGTAACAGATACCGGTATTGGTATTCCTGCTGATCGTCTCACTACTATTTTTGATCAATTTACCCAGGTAGATGCCTCAACTACCCGTAAATATGGTGGTACCGGCCTTGGCCTTACCATATCCAAACGTTTGGTAGAGTTGATGAGTGGTGAAATTTGGGTGGAAAGCCAAGAGAACGAAGGCAGTGTTTTTCACTTTACCGCTTTCTTTGGAGTTGGCAAAAGATCTGACTCAATACCCCATAAAGGGGCCATTAAAAGAGAAAAACAGCGATACAAACCTTCTCATCTTTCTGGCATACGCTTATTAATTGGTGATAACCATAAAACTGGAAGAAAAATTTTAAAAGATATGGTTAGCCGTTTTGGAGCAGAGATTAATGAGGCTGCTGACAGCTCTTTACTGCTAAAAAGTTTACGAGAAGCAAAACAAAATAACCGCCCTTTTGATATTGTTTTATTAGATCACAATCTATACTTTTCGGATGAAGAAATTTCAGAAATTTCATCCCTTTATGTTAACAAAATCATTCTGATGTTGCCGACAAACATGAGTTATCCAACCAGCGCATTGGGCTTTCAAACTCACAGTGACAACTCTCTTAAAAAACCTTTAAAACTATACACCCTACTTAAAAAAATTGACTACATTCTTGGGCGGACTGGGGATATAGAAAAGAAAAACACCGCTGCAATGTTAGCAATCAAAGCTTCTATTCCACCTCTTCATATACTGCTGGTAGATGACCTACCTACAAATCAAAAGCTGGCCAATGATATTTTAACACAGGCTGGCCACAATGTTGTTGTGGCTAACAATGGCTTTGAGGCCTTGCAAGAGTTAGTGGATAAAACATTTGATTTAGTGCTTATGGATCTCCATATGCCCCAGATGGATGGCTATGAGGCAACAAAACACATTCGCTACGGTGATAAGAAGAACCGCTGGGATAAAAACATACCCATAATTGCTGTTACTGCCCACGCCATGCAATCAGAGACAAAAAGATGTCTGGATGCTGGTATGAACAACTATTTGAGCAAACCCTTTAGCTCCTCTGAACTGCTGGAAATAATAGAACCATTTGGTAAAAAAACCACAGCAAAAAGTACCAAACAAACTAGCAAAAAAGAGTCTCCCATACTGATAAAGGTGGACAGTAATACTGAAACCTTGCAATCTTTGACTCAAAGTTTTCTCAAAGATGGTCCCCGCCATTTAAACCAGTTGCATCATGCCTTAAAAGATAAAAGGCTTATACAAACATTAAAAGAGGTGGATTGGATTAGAACCATAGCTTCTGGCATAGGAGCTAACCGGGTGAAAATCAGTGTGATACTTCTTAAGGGCAAGGTTGAGATGAAACAGTGGAATGAATCTTTACTAGTTGTTGATAACCTAAAGGAAGAGTTCCAAAAAGTGGTTGAGGTTTTAGAAAAACAAAATGCATAAAAGTTAGCCCGGATATTTCATAAACTGGGTAAATAAATCATTAAAATGTATGGTAGAAGTAACTGATCTAAATCATAAGGAACATATTTATGAATTGTAAAATGAAGGCTCTTTTTATTGTTAGTATTGCTATATTGCTATCTGCTTGTGCTAAACCAAACACAAGCTTCTCTCCTGTAATTTCCAAAATTTCCCGGCCCTCTATTGGTGATGTAAACACTGTAAAAGTTGGGGAGGTTCTACTGACTCAGGGAAATTACCATGAAGAGAAATATCTGACTTTACCTTATAAAATTAGTGTTAAATGGGCATACACCCTTCACCCCGGTAAATATAACTTAATTGCCGAAAATGATGAATCTGGCTTTTATGTGCCAGCAAAGGAGGTTGATGATGGGGGGAAAATCACAAAATCTTCTATTGCCGACTCCTGGCAGAGTCTACAGGCCTTTAAAAATTCACAACGCATATGTGTTATCACAATTACTGACAATAAATTTTGTAAATTTGATATAAAATACAATCAGGTAACAGTACCAGAATTTGCAAAAACAGGTTTTAAACAGACTCTGGTATATAACGGAAAACATGAGAATAAAATTAGCATCGGTTATCTGACATTTTATAACGATAATAAGCAGACAAGATTTAACAACACCATTGAATATGATTTAGACAAATCGGATATTATTGAATATAGAGGTGCCGAAATTAAAATTATTGCGGCTACACAACAAGATATTAAATATTCGGTTATTAAGAATTTTAAGAAAAAATAGTCTATCTTATTACGTTGAATTTCTACCCATAGCAGACACCAACAAATGTACTTTGGAGAATAATAATAATGAATGAGATAAAAGTTACGCAGAGTGCAAAAAAGTCAGGTTGGGGGGTAATTATTGTTACTGCACTTGCTTTACTGGGGGCCAGTTGGTTGTTCTTTCCACAATCCACCCTGGCAGACAATGTGGTTGTCTATAAATCACCCTCCTGCGGTTGCTGTGATGGCTGGGTAAAACATATGGAGTCTAACGGCTTTAAAGTAACTATAAACAATGTGGATGACGTATACCCTATAAAATCCCAACTTGGAGTACCCGAAGAGGCCGCTTCCTGCCACACAGCAAAAGTTGGCAAATATATAGTGGAAGGTCATGTGCCGGTTGCTGATATACGCCGTATGCTCAAAGAAAAGCCCCAAATTGACGGCATTGCAGCCCCCGGCATGCCCATGGGATCCCCAGGAATGACGGTTCCCGGACAACCTGCGGACCATTATGATATAATCACCTTTAAAGATGGTCGTATGGGTGGGGTATTCTCCAAATATTGATATTAGCCAAGATTACATTCTGGGTGATTAGTTTTTTTGCCATTTAGCATCTAAAGGCACTGTGAAAGATTTCCCCACTATGGGAACCTGAATAGTGATGGTGTTGGATTTTGCGGGCTGCCATTTTAAAAATTCATAAATTTGAATGGGTTTATTTACTTTGTATCTGTAGGTATTTTGTGAAGTTACAGGTATCTCATACAGCAGACGAAAATCACCACTGCTGACATATTTTCTAAGTGTATTGTGTATGGGTATTTTCATCTGATAATGTCTATCAACAACCAGATACTTAATTCCATATTTTAAAAGAATATTTTTAATATCCCCCTCTGACTTTGCAAGCTCTACTACATTTCTCGAAGTGGGACTCATGGGGGCCATTGAGAGAACTTTATCACTGCGTATTGTCCAAAATTTTCTTTGGGGATCCATCTTACGCATAAAGTAGATAAATTGCTCATTTACGTATGAATCAATCATTATTATCGGATAGTTAATATTGCTTGCAATATATTGTGCTGCTTGGGCCATACCTGTTGTCTGGCTTGGTCCCATAGCAAATGCTTGCATTACATTTAAAGCCAGCAGAGCTAATACTGCTCCAGCAGCGATGAATGTTGGCAGAAAACGGCGTAGCTCGTTGATGAGATAAGCAACAAAAAAACCAAATGCTGGCAGCCAAAACACCGTATAGCGTGGGTTTTCACCGTTTATAAGGGTAAAAAACAGATAGGTGGCAACAATAAGGCTGAAATAGAGAATAATGTTGCGCCCCTCACCCTGGGAAACCCCTTGGTAAAGACGATAGGCAGCGACTAAAATACCCCCTATAGCAAGGGCAAAAAATAGATGCGTTAGCTGCTCGCCAAACAGAAGCCTTATATACTTGAGAATGTTACTTATAGGAGCAACAAATATAGATGTGCTAGCACTATCAAAACCAATTGATTGGGCAATATTTTTTTTGCCAAATTCGATAGTTAGCCAAATAACTGGCATAATCAACACAGCATAACCTGCCATTGCCAGCCACACTTCACGACGTCTGAAGGTCTCTTTTGGTCCTAAGGATAATAATGTGGCAATAAATAGCCACAAAGCACCAACAGCAGCGGTCTGTTTACACCATACCCCTGCTGCTAGCAATATCACCATATATGCTAAATTGCGCTGGCGACCATCTTCCAGATAACGGCAAAAAGGCCAGCCAGCACTGAGAACAAAAGCCACGGCAGATAGCTCTGTCATGGCGTACCAGCCCCACTGCACCAGATATGGAATAGAGATGGCAAGAGAGGCAGCAGCCCAGGCAAGAAATACCCCAGACCCCCGCTCCACTGTACGAAATATTGCTATACCGACAAAAATTGCCAGCCCCAAAAGGGCAAGGCGCATAGCCCAGGACTCTTCACCAAATATCAGGATAAACACACTTTGAATTGCAGGCCATAAAGGGGGTTTATAACCTATGGAGAGGGCCGGATATTGACCAAAATAACGGATTGCATAATCCATGGGATTATTAAAACCATTATTTACAGTATCACGGAGATAATCAGCAATTAAAAATCCATCCAACATGAGGTGGCTGGAGTCGGGATAAAAAAGATTTGCGTTAAACATCTCCCTTGTATATAGGGTGCAAATCAGGGCAACGATAAAAAGTTGCGCGTAAAAACCTGTTTTTATCTCATTAGGAAGAGCCTGTTTTGTACTGATTATTATTTTTTCCATGCCTTAAAGGTGGTTAAACCTATGATTATCCAGACTACACTGCGCAGACTTAAAGCACCAATGGTGCGTACTTCATAACTTGCACCAAAATAGATGGTTATACCGAATATTGCAAAAACAAGCATGGTTGCCAAGGCAATAATAATTGCTAAATATATTGCCCATACTCGCCAAAAATAGATACCAACTCCTGCAATAATATAGGCAAATCCTGCAAGAAAATTAAACCAGAGCACAAATGGACTGTAGTTACCAGCCGCTAGACGTGCCTCTCCATCTATAAACAGGACAGCACCACCAGATTTAATAGTCAATAGCCCGAACATTACAGCTATTACCGCTGATATTAAAGCCAAACGAGGTCTTGTTGCTTCTGCATATTCCATTATATTTTATTTATCCAATATTTTAGTGCTATATGAAACGAATTGTCTTAACTATCAGGTAAATTCCAAGCTAACGCAAACCTGCAAAAAATTCACCTACGGCTTTTGCTCCATGTTCTTCATGAATTTTAATGGCAGCAGTTCCCACTACGGCAATTTCGGCTAAGTTGGCTAGTTGAGCCACATCTTGGTGTGACTTTACCCCAAAGCCCACCGCTAACGGTAGGGATGTGGCAGCCCGGCAACGTTTTATAAATTGCGCCAGCTCGTTGCCAAAGTCAGTTTTTTTGCCTGTAACACCTTTTCTGGCGACACAATAGACAAAACCACTGGCCTTGCTGCCGATCTCTGCTAAACGGGCATCGCTGCTTGTGGGGGTCATGAGTTGAATCCAATCCAGGCTCCCTCCCCCATGCTCCTGGCACCAGCTTATGGCTTGGCCTGCCTCTTGGGGAGGTAGATCAGGAATTATCAACCCTTTTACACCTATTCTTGCGGCCTCTTTAATAAAATCTTCCACACCATAGGCCATTAAAATGTTGTAATATGTCATGATTAAAAAGGGTATTTTATGTTTTTTAATGGTCTGGGCAATAAAAGCCAAACCCTCTCTAACTTTAAAACCATTGTCCAAGGCACTCTGGTTGGCCCGTGCTATCATGGGACCGTCGGCTATGGGCTCGGAGAAGGGAATTTGCAACTCCATAAGATCCACTCCAGAGGCTACCATCGCCGCAATCACCTCTTGGTTTGCCTGCATGCTGGGATAACCCAATACCAGATGGGACATCAATAATATTTTTTTATCTGTGTTACGTATCAGCTTTTCCATTTTAAGAGGACTCCCCGGCATACTGCTTGGCTTTTTGGGCGATAAACTGCTTCCAGCCGGGATCGTCCAAAGCATCAGCCACGGTAAAAATATCCTTATCTCCCCGCCCGGAAAGATTTATAATCACCACCGAACCATCAGCCATATCTGTCATTTCCCCTAGTGCCCCAGCAACAGCATGACTGGACTCCAACGCTGCTATAAGCCCTTCATTTTTCATTAAATATTTTAGAGCAGCCACCACTTCACTATCGTTTGCTGCAATAAAACGCACCCTACCCTGCACATGCAAATCCGCTAGAATTGGTGATATTCCCACATAATCCAAGCCTGCTGCTACAGAGTGGGTGTCTAACATCTGGCCGTCTTTATCTTGAAGAAAAAAGGTCCTGTAGCCTTGGGCAACACCGTCGGTGGCATCATCAGAGGCAATACGTGCAGCATGTTGAGAAGTATGAACCCCTTTACCACCTGCCTCAACACCAATTAACTCAACCTCTTTGTTAGCCAAAAATCCCTGAAATATCCCCATGGCGTTGGAACCACCACCCACACAGGCATAGACCCTATCTGGCAGCCGTCCTTCTAGTTTTAATATCTGCTCTCTGGCTTCACTGCCTATTACCGATTGAAACCAGGAGACCATCTCAGGAAAAGGGTGTGCTCCACAGGCCGTACCCAGAACATAGTGGGTGTTGTCCATGCTACCCACCCAATCGCGCAAGGCCTCATTAACCGCATCTTTCAAGGTTTGGGAACCAGATGTCACAGGTACTACTTCGGCCCCTAGTTGCTGCATCCAGAACACATTGGGCCGTTGTCGCTCTACATCTACTGCCCCCATATAGATGGTGCACTCAAAACCCATTCTAGCTGCCATGGTAGCGGTGGCAACGCCATGCTGTCCCGCCCCGGTTTCGGCAATCACACGGGTTTTACCCATTCTTTTAACCAACAAACCCTGGCCCATGACATTATTAGCCTTGTGGGCACCTGTCTGGTTAAGATCTTCTCTTTTGATATAGATCTTTTTGTTTAGTTTTGCAGAAAGATTGGCAGCAAAAGTCAGAGGAGTAGGACGACCGGAATAGTTCTCCATCAAGGCGATATACTCCGCCCAAAATGCCGGATCATTGCGAGCTGCTTCGTAATGTGCAGTTAATTGCTGGAAAGTCTCATGTAAAATTTCAGGAATAAATGCCCCACCGTAAGAGCCAAAATAGCCTTTTTTCATCGTCCGTCCTGTGTAGGTAAATCTAGATTATTTATTGGGATGGATTATAACCTTTTAAAGTTGGCCCATACAAGGCAAACTACCGGGATGGAAGATTTACTATTTCTTAGCCATCGTATCCCCTACCCGCCAAACAAAGGGGATAAAATCCGCTCATACCACCTGTTGCAATTTCTTGCAAAGCGTTACCGGGTCCATTTGGGGTGCTTTATTGACGATAAAGATGATTGGCAATATGTGGAGGCCAACAAAGCTATGATAAGCGGGGAGAGCTGTTTTATACCCTTACACCCTTCCCTTGCTACAATCCGCTCTCTATCAGGTTTTTTAAGCAACCAGCCTCTCACCATTCCTTACTATAAAAACCGTAGGATGGATAGCTTTGTTAAGCAAACATTAAGTGACAGGCCCATAACAAAAATTGTCGTATATTCAGCAGCTTTAAGTCAATATGTACTTGGACAAAATACTATAAACACAAGAAAAATATTAGACTTTGTCGATGTTGATTCTGATAAATGGCTGCAATATGCAAAAGATTTAGGGGGTGTTAAACGGTGGATTTTTGCCAGAGAAGGTAAAAAACTTCTCATGTATGAACGCAAACTCGTCCAAAAATTTAACGCATCACTGTTTGTTAGCAAAGCAGAGGCCCAGCTATTTAAAACTCTAGCACCAGAGTCTGCCCCCAAAATTGGCTATTGGGAAAACGGGGTAGATCAAGATTTTTTCTCCCCTAAAGAAGAGTATAACAACCCCTACCCTAAAAGCAAAATCCCTCTGGTTTTTACCGGAGCCATGGGTTATAGACCCAATGTAGATGCAGTTGTATGGTTTGCAAAAGATATTCTGCCCATAATCAGAAAAACCATATACAGTGCCCATTTTTATATTGTCGGTGGTGGCGCAACCTCTGATGTAGAGCGACTTGCACAGCTAGAAGGGGTTACGGTGGTTGGTAGAGTTGCCGATATACGCCCGTATATAGCATATGCTGGGGTAGCAGTGGCTCCATTACGCTTGGCAAGGGGCATACAAAACAAAGTGTTAGAAGCCATGGCAATGGCCCGACCTGTAGTTGCCACCCAACAGGCCATGGAGGGGATACAACTGCCCCCAGAAATCAAAAGATGGGTAAAAAATGATGCGGCTCAATTTGCCGATAGTGTCATAACTATACTTGGCAAAAACCCCAAACCAGGCGATAAAGATAGCAAACTAGCCAAAGAGGCAGTTAGAGCTGGCAACAATTTGGTTGAGAAAAATTACAACTGGCAAAATAATCTTAAACGGGTTTTAAAGGTTATGGAGGGGTAAGGCCGTGCTTGTAGTTCATCTGTTATACAGGCTGGATGTCGGTGGTCTGGAGACGGTGGTGGTTAATTTAATTAATCATCTGCCTAAAGATGAGTTTCGCCATGTGGTTATCTCTCTTACTGAATGTTCCGGCTTTAAAGAGCGTATAACAGCAGCAAACGTAAGTTTTTATCAGTTAAATAAAAAAGCTGGTAAGGATTTAATGGTCTGGTGGCGATTGTGGAAACTTTTACGACAGCTAAAACCGGATATTCTCCACACCTGTAATCTGGCAGCTCTAGAGGGGGTTATCCCGGCACGTTTGGCGGGTGTTCCAGTTGTTATCCACGCAGAACATGGGCGAGATAGTTATGATATTGACGGTAGCAACAAAAAATATCTCCTCTTAAGGCGGTTATTAATACCGTTTGTTGACCATGTTGTTGCAGTATCAGAAGATCTTGCAGGCTGGTTGGAAAATAGCGTAAAAATTTCACCTGATAAAATTAAACTTATTATCAATGGTATAGAATCCACCCTGCCTCCACGTAGCAAAGATAGACGCCTACCTTTGTCTAATCCACCTACTCCCCTGTTTGCCACCCCCGACACCTTTATAATTGGCACAGTTGGACGACTATGGCCTGTGAAAGATCAGAGCAACTTATTAAAAGCCTTTGCCAGCCTGCTTAGTTTAGCAGGAGAAAATGGCAACAGGTTGCGACTGGTGATGGTTGGTGACGGCCCACAACGGACTGAGCTTGAAGAGTTGGCTGGCAAGCTAGGCATCCAAGAGAAACTCTGGATAAGTGGCTGGCGCAAAGATGTTGGGGAGTTGTTGCGTGGTATGGATCTTTTTGCCCTACCATCTCAGGCAGAGGGTACACCTTTGACCATTATAGAGGCTATGGCAGCAGCTCTGCCTGTGGTAGCAACCAATGTTGGTGGAGTGGCTAATTTAGTTATAGAGGGTAAAACCGGCTCTTTGGTTGCCCCACAAAACCACCAAGATTTGGCTCAAGCACTCTTTTCTTACGTTAATGATCCAAATCTCGGTCTCCAACAGGGGCTGGCAGGAAGGGAGCTGTATCTGCAAAAATTTACTTTGGAACAGATGGTGCATCAGTATAAGAGTCTGTTCAGAGGTAGTTTGATTGAAAACTAGTGAAAAAATCGGCTAAACTGCAATTCAAGTTTTGATTTTTTCTGGTAAAGAGGGTAGTCTTGGTTGGCATTTGTTAAAGAAAGTAAAACTTTAATTTACCGTTTTAAGGAAACTTGCATGGCCGATCAACACCAAGATAGCCCCAAACAACCGGAGCAAAAAGCCTCGGACAGTGGGCAATCTGAGAAGCCTGACCTAAGCCCGGAAGATCAACTTGGGGCAAGACGGCGTAAACTTCTCAAAGGATTGCTGGCTGGTGTTCCGGCTATTATTACCCTGCAAAGCGGTGCTGCTTTGGCTGGCACATCGGTAAGCAACGCCGCATGTATAGCTGGTGCTGGCATGACTGGCAACTTTTTTGCGGGTGGTGGCGTTACTAAACGCTGTACCGCGGTAGGTAATATCGGTAACGACCTACTCTGGGTAGACCCAGATGATGCTGCTATTTGGGGAGCAGCAAATGCTGGCCCTGCGGGAGCAGGTACCGAGTGGTGCCTCCCCTACTTGACGGCTGGTGGATCATTAGCAACATCAGGCCAACCAGCCGCTGGTCAATGGGGTGCTAATGCAGCAGGCATAGGAACAGGTGCTTGGCCGTCAACTGCCCCAACAAAATTTTATGCGATAAAACAATCCTGTTGGACATCCTTTTTTAATTAAAACAGTCTTGTTGGATATTCTTTTTTAAATGATACTTTTTTTAATTGTCTAAACCCGGATTAAGTGAATATCTCTCAGGAAACCCAGTGGTTTGTTCCAGACAGGTGTTCTCTAATCTGGGAGCAGTTCAATAACGGTTGTTTAATCTTCAACCCCCTCTCTGGTGCTACCCACCTACTTTTTGATCCAGTTTTGGATATTCTTAAGCTTTTTGAAGAAAACCCCATGACCGCCAATACAATTATCAATAGTTTGGATCTGGCTATTGAGGATGAAGAGCAGAAAAAAGAGATAATGGCTAGAGTTTGGCAAATCATCCTTGATCTGGACCATTTGGGAATTATTCAGCCAGTAGAGTTAAACACCTCAAAACAAACTTCAATATCCACCTCATGATTATTTCTGATCTCAGCAGACGAGAGTTGAAGAAAACCTTGTGTGGTCCTGGTTTACGTTGGTCTTCTGGTCCATTCTCTATTCATCTAAAAAGTGTAATCCCTCAATTTCTTGACTATTTTTCCCTGATCTACGGCAACCATCCGGTTATTGAAGAACCTTGGCGGGATATTGCTGATTTTCATATTCAACTAACCACAAATACAAATTATCGCCGTTTTTGGCGACCACAAGTATATTTTCAATTAGATGGGGTAAACCATCTCGCCCCATTTCCCAAAGACCATGCCCCACCAATGTTTGAGTGGGGCTGGAACTTTGCAATAGCAGGACGTGCCAACCATTTTTTAATACTTCATACAGCGGTGGTTGCCAAAGGTGAAAGAGCCAT
>JADFYX010000369.1 GCA_015232795.1 Magnetococcales bacterium | reverse complement strand
AAGTCGGTCAAAACGTGTACTCAGCTCCCCAAGAGAGCGAAATACCTCTAGATGGTGACATTGGGGGTGTGCAACAGGGGTTTTTGGAGGCTTCCAACTCCAATGCTATCCGTGGCATGACCCAGATGATTGAAGCCAACCGTGCTTTTGAAAGCTATATGAAGATGATCCAAACCCTGGATGGCATCGATGCTCAAGCCAACCAGATTGGTCGTTTAGGTTCTTAATAATTGTAATTACTAAAAATATTTTCCTTAAAATAGAGAGATAAAACCATGATTCGTGCTCTTTGGACTTCTGCAACTGGTATGCAGGCACAGCAAACAAATATTGACGTCATCGCCAACAACTTGGCAAACGTCAACACCACAGGCTTTAAACAGTCTCGGACTTCGTTCCAAGATCTACTATACGCCAACATTCGCCCAGCAGGGAGTGAAACCTCAGAAGGTGGAACTTCTGTTCCAGTGGGTGTGCAGCTTGGACATGGTGTTAAAGTAACATCTGTTGGTAAAGAGTTTACCCAGGGTAGTGCTGCTTCTACCAGTAATGCCGCTTTTAATGTTGATTTAATGGTGCAGGGCAAGGGCTTTTTCCAGGTAGAGTTGCCAAACGGTGACATTGCTTACACACGGGATGGTAGTTTTGAGGTAAACAATGCAGGAAATATCGTTACCCATGACGGTTATCCTCTTGTTGGTGGTGCTGTAGGTATTGATCCTAACACCCACACCCGAATCGCAATTGAGCGTACCGGATCTATCGGTTTTGCCATTAAAGACGCTCCCGGTTTTCTTCCTGGTGCCGGACAGCTTGAGTTGGCCTCTTTTGTTAACCCAGCAGGTCTAACAGCAATGGGCAACAACCTGTTTGTAGAGAGTGTTGCCTCTGGCACACCACAAGTTAGTGTTCCAGATGAAAATGGTATGGGCCACCTTATCCATCACGCACTTGAGCAGTCCAATGTTAATATGGTTACCGAGATGGTAGATATGATCGCCACCCAAAGAGCCTACGAAATTGGCACAAAAGCAATTCAAACTGCCGATACTATGCTCGGCCAAGTAGCAAGTCTAAAGAGATAATATAATATGAAACGTCCCCTTATTACTGGTTGTTTGTTTGGTGCAGTTACTCTTCTAGTTGCTGCAACAGGCTTTTCTCAAGTGGTTAAAAACGCCGATATCGAAAGTGGTGTGCTTAAAAGCTTGAATAAAATCGCCAAACAGACCCGGACTGGCTTAGTTGTGACAAAAATATTTCAACGTCACGATCTGAATTTAGCCGATGGGGAGGTTGTCTGGCAGATTGATACAGACCCTAAGAGTTTAGTCCCTGGTCGTAACACAATTGCTGTTAATGTATTGGTAAACGGCGAAACAAAAACCCAGATAAAAGTCGCAGCGATTATAAAACGTTTCTTAGATGTTCCTGTTGTCAAGCGTACTCTAAAACGTGGTAGCCTTGTAACTGCTAACGATATCAAGTGGAAACGTCTGGAGATGAAAAGGGCAATAGATGGTCTTATGGTTGATGATCAAGATGTAATAGGTATGGTTTCACTACGATCAGTAAAAGCAGGTATGCCTCTTAGAATGAAATGGTTTGCCGAGCCTTTAGCAATTGACCGGGGTGAAAAAGTAAAAGTAAAATTGGTGCAAGGTGGTTTGGTTATTAACACCACTGCGGTTGCTTTGAGTAAGGGACGAGTTGGAGATGTTATTCAACTACGTAATCCCAAGAGCCATATTCGCTATGAAGCAAAAGTATCTGCACCGGGTCAGGCCCTGATTCAAACTTGGTAGTTTTAACGGAGTTATGAAAAAGATGAAATCTAGTAAATTACTGCTTTCGGTACTTATTATCGCCATTTTAGGTCTTTCAGGTTGTGGAATGACCCGTTCTTCCCAACGACCAGCAACTCCTGTGGCGGTTGTTAAACCAATACCACCGGAGATGTTGGCTCCCAAAAAAGGTTCTATCTGGCAATCAACAGACAGAAACACCCTGTTTTTGGATAATAAAGCCCGTAATATTGGTGATATCATAACAGTAATGATAAGCGAGACATCATCTGCCGATAAAGCAGCAAAAACTGATCTGACACGAAGCAACACCAATACTTTGACAACAGGCGGTCTAGCTGCCCTGTCAGGTGTGGTTGGTGCTGCCAAGACTACCCTGTTAGATGGGACTTTAAGCCCCAAAACTACCAATGTATTTGCAGGTGATGGCAGTACATCCCGTGAAAGCACTTTATCAGCTACCATCTCATGTTTGGTGACTGAGGTTCTGCCCAACGGCAACCTGCGTATTGAGGGTCGTCGAGATATTACTATTAATAATGAAAATCAGTTTATTCTTCTCTCCGGCATAGTACGCCCTGAAGATATAACACCAAAAAATACCATAACATCGGCACAAGTAGCTGATGCCCGTATCGACTATTCCGGTGATGGCGACATTGACGACCAGCAAAGACCAAGCTGGCTCAATAAGTTTTTCTCCACAGTAAATATTTTATAATAACTGCTCCAAGGCCAATACCATGCAGAGGAAATCTCTTAACATGTTTCGATTTTTTGTAGCAGCCATAATTTTTTGCCAAGTTGGTTTTAGTGAAGCCGCTCGCCTGAAAGATGTGGTGAATATTGAAGGGGTGCGGGATAATCCGCTAACAGGATTTGGTCTTGTGGTTGGTCTCAACGGTACTGGAGATTCTGGGGCAGCATTTACCAACCAATCTTTAAAAATGATGTTGGAGCGGATGGGTATCTCCGCCAAAGATAGTGTTAAGGTAAATAATGTAGCATCGGTTATGGTGACAGGTGTCCTGCCACCGTTTGCCCGGCAGGGTAGTAAATTGGATGTAAC
>JADFYX010000368.1 GCA_015232795.1 Magnetococcales bacterium | reverse complement strand
TTGATAGATTCAAAAAATGGTGGTTATGATGCACGACTTGTTATTAGAGGAGCAGGTCAAAAAGCCCCATATGGTGTGCGAGAGATCACCATTTTACGAGATGGTGTTCCCATGACAGATCCTGACAGTTTTAGCCGTCTGGATTTTATTGATACCCAAGACATTGAACAGATTGAAATTACCAAAGGTCCAGGTTCTCTCTATGGCGTGGGATCTGCGGGTGGTACGATTCATATTATTTCAAAGTCGGTTTTTGATACAGACAGCAACAATTTAAAAATATCTTTGGGAAATTTTGGAGCCCAATCATATCATCTACGTTATGGAGATTGGATCAACAATACTAACGCTTTTGCAATTACCGCCTCTCGCCGGGTTTTGGATAACGATTGGCGACGTTGGAACACCTTTTCAACCAATCAAATAAGCCTAAAACACGGTGTAATGCTTGAGGGTGACTCTTCCCTTGAGACAGAGATAAGCTATAGCGAAGCTGATCTGCAACTACCCAACTCTATGAGCGAAGCACAGTTTGAAGAGTACAAAAGTTCAGGAGAACAGACCGCAACCCAAGATGCCTGGAAACATTCAGGACGGTATTCAAAAATTCTGTTTTTCAACTCAAAATATGAAAAAAAAGTAGGAGACTACACCTATAAACCACGCCTCTATTTTACCCACTGGTCCCACTATCACCCTGTAACAGGAGCCATAAACGATAGCCCGGAAAATATGGTTTATGGCACAGATTTAGAGTTAAGCAATAACCACAAGCTTTTTGGTAAAGATGGCAATCTTGTTGCTGGCATAACCCTGCGTCAGGATGTTAGCAATGGTTCCGAAAAATATGAATATAGCGATGTAACAACTTCTTCTAGTGGGCGAATTGTAGCAACCCTATCTGATGATAAGGGAGATCTTATGCAAACCCAAGATTCCACAAACACCCTTTATGGTCTGTTTATGCAGGAATCAATTAAGCCCACAAAAGATCTAACAGTTGATATCGGTATGCGAGCTGATAGATCAAATTTTGATATTGAAACCAACGAAATAAAATCCTACTCCTACTCAACAGGCAGTTATGGAAGCGGAAGTGGTGTGTCCAGTACTGACAAATCCTTCACCCTGCTATCACCTAAAATTGGTGTTAATTATGCCATAAACCCTATTTTCAACCTGTTTGGCACAATTTCCCAATCAGATCAGGTGCCATCTTCCGGTGAAATACAGGACAACACTGACTTAAAAGCCTCTACCTCTACCAACTATGAGGTGGGACTTAAGGGTCGTGGGCAAAAATGGAATATGGATATCTCTTTTTATTACAACCCTGTAGATAATGAAATTGTATCTTCCTTGGACGACAACGGCGAAACTATTTACCAAAATGCAGGTGAAACGGATAAAAAAGGCATTGAAGTTTCTGTTGGTTATGGTTTGCCAATAGGGCTGGATATTGGAGCTACCTATGCTTATAGCTCTTATAAATTTGATAGCTTTCAGGAGGTGGTGCGAGGTGTAGTTACTGATCGTTCTGGTAACTCAATGCCGTTTGTACCAAAAAATCAAGGAAGCCTGTTTCTCAACTATAATCATGTTGACTCTGGTTTTAAAGCCCGTGTACAGGCCGATTTTTGGGGTGAATACAACATAGACAATGCCAATAGTGAGACCTATGAAGGTTATGATTTTTTAACCAACTTGATGGTTGGCTACGTGAAAGGTCCACATAGTATAATGTTAAATGCAGACAATGTTTTTGATAAACGTTATGCAACTGAGGTTAAAAAAAGCAGCAGCAGTGCAAAACAATATTATGCAGGCTCCCCTCTTTCTGTGATGCTCACCTATAACTACTCATTTTCCGGTAGCGACTTTTTATCTGGAGCAGATAAATGAGCAGGAAAAAAATGATGCTTTTAGCCAACAAAGCAGCTTTTTTTACTCTGCTTTTGCTAGCTGTTTTTTGCTTAGCAACACCTGCTAACGCAGCTGTTCATAAACATGGTGAAAATAATTCACAATTGGGCAGTTGGAGTAAATATCCCATGCTTATGCCAGTGGGTGGTGGGCGTGGAAATAAGACAGTCAGTTTAATAAATAGCCAAGCAGATACTGTTACGGTGTTCTCAGCAGTATCAACAAAAAAAGAAGCATCACCGCCTTATTGGAATAGCACAAAAACTGCTAAAGGGTTTGTAATAACTCCAAAAAACTCAATTGGTGGTTATCACTGGGTTATGGCTCGCCATGAGAGTGCTGAGTTGGTAGAAGTAGCAACAAGCATTGTATATTTTAGTATGCCAGCTCCTCCACCAACCGAGATGTTAAATCGGGTTAAAAACAGGCTTGAGATAATTCCCCAACCCATGCCTCGTGAACATGCTCATTACCGCGCAGGAGAGAGCTGGCCTTTTCTCATCCGTTTTCATGGTAAACCACTAGCAGCACAAACAGTAAATTTTATCTCAGAACAGGGAGAATCTCTGTCCTTTACCAGCAATACCAACGGAATTGCTGAGATAACCTTTCCCAAAGAGTTTAAAACTCAAACAGAAGCAAAAGTCGAAGGTAAAAAAATGCGTCATGGTCATACCAGGCCTAAAGCAAACTTTATTTTAACCACAACCTATCTAGTGGATGGCAAACGGTACCAGACAACATTCAACAACGACTATAGACCTGGACCATTTTTTAACAAAAGTCTTGCCACAGGATTTGGCTTTATGTTTTTGGGGGTTATATTGGCAACACCTCTGTTGAGAAAACCTAAAAAAAACAGGGGGCAAGCATGAACAAACCCGAAACTAAAACCATGGAAAAACTGGGCTGCACTCTAAGTCGTTTCCGGCTGATTGTGCAGAGCTTAAT
>JADFYX010000367.1 GCA_015232795.1 Magnetococcales bacterium | reverse complement strand
GAGAACGGCTCTCCCCACGGCGAAAAACGCCTTTTTCTTTGGAACCCTCCAGAGATCAACCCTGACTTGGGAATACGTGCTTCATCCCGTTCTCAATCTACCAGAATAGCTAAAATGGCGGTTGATAGGGGGCTTAAAACCATCGTCTTTGCCAGATCACGCATAATGGTAGAGGTGATAACCAAATATCTGAAAGATACCTTTGACAGCGACCCCAGAAAGCTCAAACGGGTGTCATCATACCGAGGAGGGTATCTACCCACCGATAGAAGGGAGACAGAGAAAAGATTGCGTGGTGGGCAGGTTGATTGTGTGGTTGCTACTTCTGCACTGGAGTTAGGAGTTGATATCGGCTCTTTGGATGTCTGTATATTAAATGGCTATCCCGGTAGTGTGGCAGGAACATGGCAGCGGTTAGGCAGGGCAGGGCGACGAAACAGGCCAGCTTTGGGGGTTTTGGTGGCATCTAGCACACCTTTGGATCAATTCATAGTTCGCAATCCAGAGTTTTTTCTCGGTGCATCACCTGAGAGCGCACGAATTGCCCCGGATCAGCTCCTTATTTTGGTGGATCATGTGCGGTGTGCTGCTTTTGAGCTACCTTTTTGGGACAGTGATAAATTTGGCAATGAAAACCTAATAGAAATTTTACAGCTATTAGAAGAGGAGGGGGTGGTACATCATGAGGGCAAGCAGTGGCACTGGACGGCAGACAGCTATCCTGCCAACAGCGTCTCTTTGCGCTCGGTTGCAGAAGGAAACTTTGTGGTTATAGATACCACAGCCGATAGCAAAAAAGTAATAGCGGAGGTGGACTACTCTTCAGTCCCCATGACTCTATATGAAGGGGCTATATATATGATCCAGGCCGTTGAATATCAAGTTGATAAGTTGGATTGGGACGGCAGGAAAGCCTTCGTAAAAAAAACCATGGCAGATTATTATACCGATGCCATTGATTATACACGGCTGAAAATTTTGGACGATTTTGATAAAGCCCAAAAAAACAGTTCAGAGTGCGCCCATGGTGAGGTTCATCTTATACGCCGTGTGGCTGGCTATAAAAAAATCCGCTATCACACCCATGAAAATGTCGGATTTGGTAAAATAAATCTACCAGACCAAGAGATGCACACCACATCGGTATGGTGGTCTATTAAGCCAGATGAGCTAGAAAACGCCTTTGCCCATCGTGCCCAAGCTTTAGACGGCTTTTTAGGGGCAGCATATGCACTGCACACAGTTGCAGCAGTGTTCAGCATGTCAGAACCCCACGATATCGGTCGAGCAGTGGGAGACGGCAATGCAACATGGTTTGCCACCACCGGACCCTCCGGCAGAGGAAGTATCCGCAATTTAGAGGGAGAGTCGGCAGTTTTAGAAGATGAAAGCATTAAATTCAGACCAACGGTATTTCTCTACGATAACTATCCAGGTGGTGTAGGTCTATCTGCCCCTTTTTTTGATTCCCAAGCAATATTGGTAGAACGGGCCTATTCATTGGTCAAAATATGCGATTGCCCCAAGGGATGCCCAGCTTGTATCGGTCCTATATTAGCATCAGATGAAGAGAGAGGTTTTTCACCAAAACAAGCTGCCCTAACAGTCCTTAACCTTCTTCACGATGGTGGTAAGGCAAAATGTCCGGTTTAGTCAATAAGTTAAAACTATTACGTAAGCAAAGGGGTATCCAAAGCAAACAAGAAGAGCCAACAACTCTTGAGGCTAAAACATCCCTAGCAGACCGTTTTCACCGCAGCCGACCAAAAACAACTCAGCCAGCCTCCATAAATAAACCCACAAAAATAAGTGACCAGCAAATAGCAGATTTATTAAATGCAGAGGTGGTTTCAGAAGGGCTGATAGAGATAAAAAGAACTTTCCCCCCATCCTACAAGCAAGGCCGTTTTGAGCTTGGCGGTGCATTAACCCAGCAACTGCCAACTCCAATAAAAGGTGATATAAATTTTAATGCCCAAAATGCCATTTTTCTAGATCTGGAAACAACAGGTCTAACAGGAGGAACCGGAACCCTGGCCTTTTTAACTGGCCTGGGTTTTTTTCATGAAGGCAACTTTCAGGTTGTATTATACCTGATAACCTCCTTTGCTGCTGAAAAAAGTATGCTAAACGCCGTAGCAAAAACAATAAAAAACCAAAAAACAGTAGTCACCTTTAACGGCAAAAGCTTTGATGGTCCATTGTTATCCACCAGGTTCAGATTAGCAGGAATTACAGATCCACTGACCAACCTAGACCACATAGATCTACTCCATCCAGCAAGAAGAGCATTCCGCAACGTCTGGCCCGACTGTCGATTACAAAGCATAGAAATAAAGCTAATGGCCTTTCACCGCAAAAACGACCTACCAGGGTCCGAAGCCCCAGAGGTATGGCTTAACCTCGTAAGATACGGCAATACAGAAAAACTAAGAGCAGTAGTAAAACACAACGGCCTGGATATCCTCTCCCTAGCAGCCCTGCTACCAGCCCTAACCCAAACCTATAAACGCCCAGAACAAGTAGGCGCAAGAATAGTAGATATCGCAAGAGCCTATCAAAAAAGCAACGACCAAAATACAGGCTTCACCCTACTAGAAAAACAGCAATATTTGTTGGATAGGGATGGTCTGATGGAGCTAGCAAAACAGTATCGCAGGCAAAAAAACTGGCAAAAAGCAGAAGCGATATGGATAACCCTAGCCCAAAAAGAAGATGTAGAAGCAATATTATCACTAGCAAAATATGAAGAGCATATTAATAAAAACTTCGCTACAGCAAGTAACTACATAAATAAACTAATAAAATTATCAGGTCCACTGCCGGAACATGTTTATAGAAGAGATAGAGTGCAGGCAAAGATTATCTACACCGGTAAG
>JADFYX010000366.1 GCA_015232795.1 Magnetococcales bacterium | reverse complement strand
CTGTCAATATTCTCATATGTGCTAAGGGCTGGCATTGGCTCTGCTTCAGCTTCTTGATTTGCCCGCCATGTGTGCTCAGGAGTTACATCCAGAACGATTACACCTAGTGAAGGGTCAAGCTGATCCAGACTAGAGAGAAGGTTGGCTAATTGATCTTGAGCTACCAACATTCCACGAACTGAACGGCCATCAAATAATTCCACTACATATTTCATCTTCTTTACTCCCCAATATGTTAGATCAGCTTTAAAAGCAATTTGTCGTCTAATAAATTCTCTTGCTCTAACTTACGCAATCAGTGTGCCATTAATGAGAGTGAAAGTTGTAAATTGTGGTGTTTATTGTTGTGATGTTTTATTGTAATATTGCTATCTATATTATTTAAAAGGCAAATTTAGACTTTCTTATAGAGGGTTTTTTTCTGGGTAATTTTTAAGAGACATGCTTTTTTAACGGTAGTAACAAAAATAAATCAAAAAAATGACTCTTTTTGCCATTAGATCGTCAATTATTACTAGGCAGGATTAGACAGTTTGCGAGGGGGGTATGGAGTTGTAAACTAGATATGCTGAACTGGTCCAGTGGGGAGTGCCACTGGACCAGTTTTTAATACTTTATGGTCATGGTAACAACGATAATAAAAGAGCTTGGCTTATTTAGTTGTTTCTCGCGCCCTGCTGTACCCAGCGGTGGAGAATCTCAACGTCGCAAGGTGTTAGACGTTTTTTGTTATGGGGCATACGAACTGCTGCCCGTCCCTCTACCAAAACGTTTAAGTTACTTATTAATGGGTTTCTTGGTACTACAATTGGCCCATGCTTTGTGCCTTTCATCAACCCTTCATAAGTCTCAAGGTTTAAACCGCTTGCTTCTTCTCCAGCACCACCCTTTTGGTGACATGAGAGACAGCGAAAATGGATTATTGGATAGACATCATCTTGATAACTTACCACCCCACCCCAATCTGCGGAACTTTCATTTATTCCACCAAAAGAAAATACCAATAAAAACAAAATGAAATACTTAATTTTACTCATAACAAGCCTCTCAATTATTAGAGTGAAGATTTAAATTTAATTTTTTCTGCAACTGATGAATTATAACACAAAATATAAAAAAATCAGGTCTTATTCTTTTTTTTCTGATGTTACTGCTTTTTCCTTAGTAGTAGGAGTAGTTTTTTTAGTAGCCGACTCTTTTTTTTGAGTAACTGGTACCATTTTTGGAGTAGTTGCTACTTTTTTCTCTTTTGGAGTAGTTGCTACTTTTTTCTCTTTTAATAGCAACTTCTTTTTTGAAGTTGGTGCTTTGTTTTGTAGGTCTGGTTCTTTTTTGTCTGGCTTTTTTTCATCATCATCTTGATCAATAACGCAATAACCAAGAGGCATATCGGGTAGAGGGCCAGGTTGCGAAGTGTCACCAGGTTGACGGAATTCCAAACTAACCTCTACCCGGCGACTCTCCTCATAACTCCCCTTGATACCTGTAATAGATGCTCCATCTATTATAAGCAGTTGTTGTAGTTGTTGCTCGTGTTTTTTTGATAATTTACCTGATAGCAGAGCACATATAACCGCTTCAGCTCTTTTCAGGCTTAAGTGAACATTATATAGGTAGCTGCCAGTTTCATCTGTGAAACCTTGAATGTGAATCTGTTTTAACCACAGTTTGCCATGGGGAGTATCTTTGACCTCTAGCATAATAGGTACAAAAGCTCTTAGTTGTGCTTGGGCTTCTGTAGAAAGTTGAAAGCTTTCAGAGTCAAACCTCGCCTTTTTGCCAAAGCTGATCGTGTGGTTTATGCGGTTTATTTGTAGTTCCAGTTTTTTAGCCTGTGCCAACCTTTCCAAATTGTCAAAAATAGTGGCTATATCAGAGTCACGCTCCTGCTTTTCCACAATAGGTCGAGAAGATATGGCAACGATAGAGATACTCATGATAACCAAAAACAAGATAACCAATGCGGTCATTAGATCGGCATAGCTTATCCAGAACGGGTTTTCCGTTGTTTCAATTTTTTTGCGTGTTATGGGTATTAATCGTGACATGGATATCAGCCTACATGGATCATCTCTAAGTTTTCTTTCTGTAAATCTTCTGCCAGTTTTTCGATATCTTTGTGGGTAATATTAAAAAATGTCAGGATTTTATCCTCCATTAATTCCCACTCTTTTAAAGATATTTCACCACGAAGATGACCGACTATGAGGATGATGCCATGGAGAACGGTAAACCCGAGATTTTTCACCTTCTGTCCAGGTTGGTTGAAAATTTCTGCTTTGTGATGGTCTAGTATGATATTACAAACAGGTTTTGGTAGTTGCCAATCTTTGCTCATTAAATATCCGGCTAAAGCGTGATTGGTACCAAAAGTCTCATTTTCAGCCGCAATCAAGTTGTAGTTTATGTTCTGTCTAGTTTCTGCAATAAAAGCAGTGTAATTATCAAAATATTGTTCCATGGCTATCATGCCACAGTTTAAAAACAGAGCAGAAATATAGGTTTGATCTAAAGAGAGAAGGGGGTAACAGCCGTTACGAAAGTGGGATGATATGTTAGCAATACGTCTTACAAGCCACATAGCGGTTTCGGCAACCAGCACCCCTTGTTCTCTAACTTCGTTGGCAAGGTTTTTCTTTCTGGTAAGTGATTGGGTGAAAAACATCTCCTCAAGTAGATCTTTGGTATCTTGCCAACCAAGTAAAATAATGGCTTTTTCTACCGAGGCAATTTTGATATCTTCATTTCCTTTTGGTGTTACCAAAGACGGAAGAGATTCTGTTATTACCCCAATCACACCAATTTGCAAATCATTAATATTATATATTACAAAGGGCCCGTCACCTAAACCCTTGTTTTCATTATCAAATACATTTGCACAAAGTAT
>JADFYX010000365.1 GCA_015232795.1 Magnetococcales bacterium | reverse complement strand
CTGCCAATGAATCTGACTCCAAAAGCCATTTCTTGATAATCAGAGAGAAAAATCTACGTGCTTTGCTAAGCGCTTACAGAAAGGAGAACCATAATGGAAAAATATGTTGTCCGATTAACTGCAGAGGAACGTAAGAAATTATCAGAACTGACATCCAAAGGCAGAGGACCTGCTGCTGCTCTTCGACGAGCGAGGATATTACTCAAGGCAGATGAAAGTGGGGAAGATTCTGGCTGGACTGATGCTGTGATTTGTGATGCGTTGGATGTCAGTTTAAAAACGGTTTCCCGTGTTCGCAAAGCCTTTGTTGAAGAAGGATTTGATGCGGCTTTGAATCGGAAAAGGCCTCAAGGAAGACGGTTTCGGAAACTGGATGGAGAGCAAGAGGCACGGCTGATTACCTTAGCATGCAGCTCACCACCAAAAGGTCGAAATCGTTGGACGCTCAAACTGTTAGCCAACAAACTAATTGAATTGAACGTAAGCGATTAGTGAAACCCAGGGTTCACACATTATAATATTTCCACCATCCTAAGCCCAAATTCAATTAGAAGGAGGGTCGGATGGATGCAAAAAATAGTTTTTCAACAGTTTTGACCAAGCGGCAACAATTTTGGTTGGAGCATTTTCGATCTTGCAAGAGAGCAGGTAACAGTTACAGCGATTATGCAAGAAACCACGGGTTAAATTCGAACACCTTCAACACCATGATAAGAAGGCTGCGCCGTCTTGGTGTTGTGGAGAAGCCATCGATAAAAGGGGAGCAGCTTTTTAAAAAAATTCTAGTTCAGCCAAAAGCAAATAATTTTTCAGATGTCAGGCTCTATTTTCCCAACGGGGTTTGTATAGAATTTAACTCACATTTTGATGAAGCAGATTTGCCGTCACTTTTGCAAATGGCGGCACAAATCAAATGATGCGCCCAGCAGATAATTTAACCGAGGTTTATGTTTGTCTTAAGCCGGTAGATTTCCGCAAAGGGATCAACGGTCTGTCGGTGCTGGTGGAAGCAGAGTTGGAGATGAACCCCTTTTCCACCCGCCTATTCGTTTTTACCAATCGTAGTCGGGATAAAATCAAAATCCTGTATTGGGAGCGCAACGGATTTTGCCTCTGGCAAAAACGTCTGGAAAAGGAGCGGTTTCACTGGTTGAGAATGGCTGACCATGCCGTTACCACCATCACCGGGCAGCAACTGAACTGGCTTTTAAATGGCTACGATTTGAATGCCATGAAGCCCCATAAAAAGTTGAATTATTCTTCTATTTTATAGGGTGTTATGGCTTGATTTGTGGTATAATCCTGCTATGGATTCAGTCATTAAAAATCTTCCTGAAGACCCGGTTCTTCTAAAAAAATTGCTAGCAGAGAAGCACTCTGAAATCGAGCACCTCAAGAGTGAAATTGAGCTACTTCAAGAGAAGATAAATATTCTGCTCGCCAAACGCTTTGGCCCTTCCAGCGAGAAGCAAACCATCGATATTTCCGGTCAGTTTGATGAGGCTGAAGATGACCAGGAGAGTACTGAATCTGAAGAGCCGGAAACCATCGAAGTGCCTGCTCACAATCGGAAAAAACCAAAACGCAAACCCCTTCCAAAAGGGCTGCCCCGTGAAGATGTTATTCACGATCTGCCTGTTGAAGAGAGAATCTGTAGTGTTGATAGCTCTGAGTTGGTAGAGGTTGGGCGTGAAGTCAGCGAGCAACTAGAGATTATTCCAGCACAAATCAAAGTCATTCGGAATATTCGTATCAAATATGGCTGCCCTCATTGTCACAAGGGAATAAAAACCGCAGCGATGCCGCCACAGCCAATTCCAAAAAGTATGGCGGCTCCAGGTCTGCTGGCCTACATTGTGACCTCCAAATATGTTGATGGCCTGCCCCTATATCGACAAACTAGCATGCTCCAGCGGATCGGGATGGATTTGTCCCGTTCGACGCTTTCCAATTGGATGATAAAACTCGGAATATTGATTCAGCCACTCATCAACCTACTCCGAGATCACCTCCTGGCATCCGGGTATATCCAGATGGACGAAACCACAGTGCAGGTTCTCAATGAGAAGGACCGGCCTGCGACCAGCAAATCTTACATGTGGGTCCAACGCTCTTTCTCGCCAGGTGGCAATATTATTCTGTTCGATTATGACCCGACCAGAAAGCAGGAGGTGCCAAAACGGTTGCTAGAGGGGTTTTCCGGTTATCTGCAAACAGATGGATATGCTGGGTATAATCTTGTTGGCTCTCTGGATGCTATCATATTATTTGCCTGTTGGGCGCACGCAAGACGAAAATTTGATGAAGCTGTTAAAGCTCTGGGAAAAAAAGGCAAACTTAAACCTGGAAGAGCGCAAAAAGGGCTCTCTTTTATCCAAAGCCTTTACCAAGTCGAACGACGATCTAAAAAAATGACACCGGATGAACGACTGAAATTCCGGCAAGAACATGCTCGACCTATTTTAGATAAATTTAGAAATTGGCTGGATAAGGCTCTACCGGAAGTACCTCCAAAATCTGCTTTAGGGATGGCTTTGGGATATACGGATAATTTTTGGCCACGATTAATAATCTATCTGGATAATGGACGGCTGGAAATTGATAATAATGGGGTGGAAAATGCCATCCGCCCTTTTGTGATGGGTCGAAAAGGCTGGCTATTTTCAAGCGCAACCCGTGGCGCTGATGCTTCCGCCAATTTGTACAGCCTGATTGAGACAGCCAAGGCCAATGGTCATGAGCCATATAGATATCTCCATCACATTTTTAAAGAGCTGCCAAAAGCAGAAAAGATTGATCAATTCGAAGCTCTTCTGCCAATGAATCTGACTCCAAAAGCCATTTCTTGATAATCAGAGAGAAAAATCTACGTGCTTTGCTAAGCGCTTAC
>JADFYX010000364.1 GCA_015232795.1 Magnetococcales bacterium | reverse complement strand
CAGACTTAACCTTATGGACAAATTCACTGTAGAGTAACTCACTTGAACTGGAAGTGACAGGAACGCTAAACATATTGACCAGGAGGACGGCCAGGATTAAAATAATTAAACCAATTAATAAATTTTCGTTTTTCAAATTTTTTACTCTTGTTTTGCAGTTAAAATTATTCGAGCTGTGCAGGTAATTTTTAATAGCCACGAAATCCACGAAAAACACTAAAAAATAGATTTTTTTAAGAAATTCTTTCAACGAAGGCCTTAATGAAACAGATTTTTTTCGTGTTGGCTTTTTCAGCAGGTATTTCCGGGTTGAATTCAACTCCACGAGGAAAACTTAGCCTGCTTGTTTGGAAAAACGGGATTAAATCCTTAACAGGTACATGGATGAGGTTTTGGGGATGATCTTCTAAAAATTTGCCAGAATAATAACAGACCTGTAGGGAAGATATATGGATGGTTTGGGGAATTCTATTTTTTTTCTTAGCAATTTTTAATGCTAAACTGGAGTCGATGAAAAAGATATCCCTTGTATCAATAAAATTTACATCTATCGCTTCTGGTGTGTAGTACTGAAATAGTTTTAAATAATAGTTTTCGCAAACATGCTCATTGCAAAGAGAGTAAGACTCCGAGATTTTTCCATAGGCTTTATAATGTGTTGGGTCAAGTTTGATCACCTCTTCAAAGGCTGCTATAGCTTCTCGTTCCTCTTTTTGCTCCAGCAATAAACACCCCTTATTATACCAAGTTTCAACAGATTTCGGGTTTAATTTAAGAGATATATTACAACAAGATATGGCAAGAGCAATGTTGCCTTTACCCCAGAGTGCGTTGGACAAACTATCGTGCAGAAGTGAATTGTTAGGGTTAAGTGTTGCGGCAAAACTCAATAGATCTACAGCTTTCTGGAAATTCCCCATATCTAAATGAACTAAACCACACAAATACAGCAGTTTTACGTTGGTTGGGTCTGAGTTCAAAGCGCTGTCATAAAGCTCAAATGCAGTTTCAAAATCACCATTTTGGTGGTGAAAAACAGCATTATTGATTATCTCATCGCTATTTGGTTGTTGAGACGGTTTTTCAGAATAGTTTGACGGCATACTGGCTTTAACTTTTGGGGCCGTATTTGCTGAACTTTTATGCAGAGGTACTGCCATTATCGCTCCTGAGAGATTAAACCCACCATTAATGTTGCCTAAGCAGAGGGCAAATTCTTCCAGGTTTAAAAAAAATTACCATAACGATATCATTTGTATTTGCATGGTATAATAAAAAATACTATATAATATCAAGCAGTAACCCCTGTGCAACCGCTGCCTCTCTTAGTATGAGAAAGCAATATAAATGCCAGTATAGTTTGAGATAATAGCTGCATTATACCCAAGGTCTAAAATATTGATAAAAGCAAAAAAAGTAGAAGCGGGTTTTTGTTTTTAAATAATCACCTCATTCGGCCTTTTGATAGTGGAGTATTATCTCAAGATTAGATGAAATTAACATGCTCAGGTGGATTTTTTAAATCCCATAAAAATTTGTTAATATAGTCCTGACGACAGCCAATAGCACAATCTTTATGGACATCAACCGAGCGGGCAATATCTTTATGAACATCCCAGTAACGGTCTCCCATTACAATGTCATAAAATGATTGCTCGTGGATATCGCCCATTAAAAAGCGGTCTTTGTTGTAAAATGGCCCACAAGGATAAACTTTACCGTTACCAGATATTTGGGCAAGAAACGGAGTGCCGTAACAGATATCATATTTACGTATGCCATCTTTATATAGGGGGGTATCTTTAGCAGCGTTTATCTTATTCCATTTAGCCTGAACCACATAATCTTTTGTGCTGAGTTTTTCAGCCTCATGTAGGGTTTTCTCTATTTTTTCATACTCTTTATAGTCAATGCCAATCTCTTTATATTCGGAATCAGCACACTGTTTAATAACAAAATAGTCTACACCCAACTCAGCACCTAGTTGGGCTTCTGCCATAACCTGATCAAAACATTCAGGCACAAGCACCATCTGTAACCCTATTGTGCAAGGCAGTTTGTTCTCTTTTTTTATCTGCACTAAAGTACGTATTTTTTCTACTAGAACGGCAAAGTTTTTCGATGCTGATTGATGAACCCTTTTGAACCCTTCAGGTGTTCCTGCTGAAAGGTTAATGCGGATATATGACATATCACGCAACATATCAAAAGCCCTATCCATATTAAACAGAAGGCCGTTGGTTGCCATAGAAGTGTCCACACCAACTTTTTTTGCCAAAACTGCTGCATCATACATAGCAGGGTTTAAAGTTGGCTCTCCATCACCAATAAAACCAATTGATTTCACCCCAAGACGACCGCAATCCTCAATATATTTCAAAAGGGTATCTTCTTGTATCATCACCCCTTTGGTCATGTTCTGCACCACAGCATAACAGTATATACATGCGGTATTACAAAATTTGGTCAACCCCATATCTATGTGTATAGGTGGAAATTTCACCCCTTTTTGCCAATCGGCAACCCGGTCGAGATGATATAGCATTTTGTGACCATCAAAGCGAAACCGTTCTTGAGGGTTGCGAAAGCTCGGGCCAGTAAATAGATTTGGGGCTGCTTCTACCGATTTTTCTTGGGTTTCTGGTAAACGTACAAACCCAGTTTGGTCTTGGAACTGTACGGTGCGAATATTTGCCTGCTCGGCTTGGTCGCTAGCTAACTGTTGTCGATCAACAATAGTGTTGGATGTGCGTAATTTGTGACCAGGATTATCTCTTAAAGGGGCATCATCGGGTATGGCGGTTTGGGCTGTATTGCCAAAGCGATTTTTGTCGTCCGATTTTTCGACCATGTTTAATATCCATCTCCACTATCAGTAAGTAAGCTACACCATTTATGGTCGAAG
>JADFYX010000363.1 GCA_015232795.1 Magnetococcales bacterium | reverse complement strand
AAATTTTGTAACTTACAGCAATTCATTCAACATTAATGCCAACTATGTTTTTTTCTTTCTTTTAAATGTGTTAGAAAAATAGGTTTATTTAATTTATTCTTAAATACGTCAAAAAACAGAAATTCACAGTGGCTTTTTCTGTCGCTTTCTGCCAATTTGACGTAACATAATTATTTTTATTAAGAGAGTTAAAAATCATGGCCATTGGAATGCCAAAGCTACAACAACTACCCCCAGTACCGGGTTTTAAAACTGCTGCAACAGCATGTGGCATTAAAAAAAACGGCCTAACTGACCTGCTGATGGTCTCTATGACCCCTAATACCACGGTGGCAGGGCTATTCACACTAAACCGTGTAGTTGCTTCACCAGTCACTTTATGTAAACAAAGATTACCCCGAGGCATTGCCCAAGCTTTGATTGTGAACTCTGGCAACGCCAATGTCGCCAACGGTCCCCAAGGTATGGAGACAGCAAAAACCATTACCCAGACCGTTGCCAAAGCTCTTGATATTCCAGAAGATACGGTCTTTTGTGCTTCAACTGGTGTAATTGGAGAGACTCTACCTGTTGCAAAACCCTTAGCTGCAATACCTAAACTAACCGCAACACTTACAGACAACGGCTGGTTAGATGCTGCCAAAGCCATAATGACCACCGACACCTGCCCTAAAGCATCCACGAGAACAATCGAACTTGATGGTAAGATAGTCACCATTACCGGTATAGCTAAAGGTGCGGGGATGATCCATCCCAACATGGCAACCATGCTGGCCTTTATTTTTACCGATGCAGCAATTACCTCCCCTGCCCTGCAAACCATACTTAGTGAAGCTGTTGAGACCAGCTTTAACAGTGTGAGTGTTGACGGTGACACCTCAACCAACGACACATTACTAGCATTTGCCTCTGGTTTAGCACAAAACAGCCTGATAGAAGATCCCCACTCAGCAGTTGCAGCCCCCTTTATTGCTGCAATTAAAGATCTTTGCCAAGAGCTGGCCCAATGGTTGATAAGGGATGGAGAAGGGGTAACAAAATTTGTCACCATTAATGTTGTGGGAGCCAAAACCCAAAATGAAGCCAAACAGGTGGCAATGAGTGTGGCAAAAAGCCCTCTGGTTAAGACAGCACTTGCAGGGTGCGATCCCAACTGGGGGCGGATTCTTTGTGCTATCGGCTACGCTGGTGTGGAATTTGAAGTTGATGAGATAGATATTTTCTTGGGAGATGTGCAAATAGTCAAAGGTGGGGTGCGTGATCCAAACTACAAAGAAGAGCAAGGTCAAAAGGTAATGAACGCAGAGGAGATTACCATTGCTATAGATCTAAAAATGGGCAGTGCCAAAAGAACCGTCTGGAGTTGTGACCTAACCCACGAATACATAAATATAAATGCCGACTACCGCACTTAACCCCAGCAAGCCCCCCCTAGATTGGTCGCAAATAGAAACCGTACTCCTGGATATGGACGGTACACTGCTGGATTTGAACTTCGACAACGTTTTTTTTCTAGAAACCGTTCCCCAAGCCTACGCCAAGCAGACAGGACAAAGCTTTGCAGAGGCAAAAGAGTCGGTGCTCGGTATCTACAAAAAAGTAGCCGGAACTCTAGCATGGTACGATTTAGACCACTGGAGCCGGGAACTAAAAATGGATATCCCCCTACTAAAAGAGGAGGTCGCCCACCTGATAAAAGTCCATCCCCACGTAATAAATTTTCTAAAACAACTAAAAAACCAAAAACTACCAACCCACCTGGTAACTAACGCCCACAGTCGTTCAATAGAACTAAAAATGGCCAGAACCCCAATAGGCCAATTTTTCGACACAATCATAAGCAGCCACGACTTAGGACACGCCAAAGAACAATCAGGTTTCTGGACAGCCCTAAACAAAAAAATCCCCTTCAACCCAAACACAACCCTACTAGTAGATGACTCCGAACCTGTCCTAAAAGCCGCAAAAAACTACGGCATAAAACACCTACGCCACATATCCACCCCAAGCTCACAGCATGATGGCAAAATATCGGAAGAGTTTGTATCTATAGCTGATTTTTTTGATATTATGCGAGATATTGATTGAAATTGAAGTTAAGCATTATAACAGTCTAGATAATGATGATAAAAGGCAGCTCTATTTCAAGCTGGAAGGTTTTTCATTTTCATGACACCAGTGACACCGCTGGGGTAAAACGGCTTTGCTCTCTTCATGATAACGAATATCTACGATCAGATGCCTCAAAACTAGCTGCATTCCTCTATAGACTGGCTGATGAGTCTCCTGATGTATTCAACCAGATACGCAAGACTACCAAATTAGCAATTCCATTCTTTGAAGATTTTGCGCTTAAGCCTACAAAATTGCGAACAGAAGAAGAGCAAATTCGTTTGCTATGGCGGCAAAAAAATAGTGACTACTCCTTATGGCCAAGTCAATTGTCAGATGGTTCAATTCGTTTTATATGTTTAGTAACAGCACTTCTACAACCAGACCCACCATCGACAATTATTATTGATGAACCAGAATTGGGGCTTCACCCCTACGCTATAACCTTGCTGGGAGCGTTGCTACGATCAGCTTTACAACGTATGCAGGTCATTGTCTCAACACAGTCAGTGCCACTAGTTAACGAGTCTCGATTGATGACCTGATTATCGTTGAGCGTGAACAGGAATCCACCGTATTTAAACGCCACCATGAAGAGGAGTTTAAAACTTGGCTAGAAGACTATTCTGTTGGTGAACTGTGGGAGAAGAATATTTTGGGTGGGAGGCCACGCAAATGACCCGGATCCATGTGATTTGTGAAGGACAGACTGAGAGCTTGTGAAAAAATGAAACCCTACTGCAAATGCCCCAAATTCACCCCCCGCACCGTGTAGAAACGTGCCAAATTGGCTTAC
>JADFYX010000362.1 GCA_015232795.1 Magnetococcales bacterium | reverse complement strand
GAGCAGATAAACCTATGGAAAAAAGAGCAAGAGTACGAAAAAGATGTGGCTCCCTTGCGAGAGATGTCTATGGAGCTGGCTCGTTTAAAGTTTGAAAAAAGCGAGGAACAGTTCACCTTATACCAGGAGCTATTAAAACAGAGCCAGGAAAAAGCCCGGAAGCTGGCAGAAGATCAACTGGCAAAAAAACAGCAGGCCGTAGAGATGGCAGCCACCCCCCAGGAGAGAATATTGGCCCTTTGGGAGAGCGACATTGCCCAACTGCAAAACAACATTGCCGACTTAAAACGCGAAAAAACCAACCTGTTGAGCCAAATTTCCAACCAGGAAAAACAGTTAAACCTAGAAAAAGAGGGGCTTAAAAATTTAAAAAATCTGGTTGGTCAGGTTGGTGCCAGTGGTCCAGCAGCGGAGATTTTAAAAACCTCATATCTCAGGGTGTCCCAAAGCCGACAAGAGCTATCTACAGTAATAAGCCCAGAGTTACTTTTGCAACAGCAACAATACCAGGCCAGACGGGTGGAGTTAGATAATCAGGCACGGGTTGTACGGGAAAAATGGGAGGCAGACTTTCAAGCCATAACAGCATCATTAACCGGGAGAGAACAGACAAGATTCCGCAACAAAAGCACAAATCTGCTTAACCAAAAACGCTCTTTATTAAGGGAAGAGAAAAATCTTATTTTTGACCTTATAACCGAAGGACAACGATTTTTGCTGCTTCCAATAGAGCGCAAAGAGGCTCTAAACGATTTAGAGCGTTTTGTCCTATCCCAAGTGTTTTGGATTCAAGATGAAGCCCCTATAGGGCTACCCATGTTAAAGCAACTATTTTCTGAGATAGGCGGACCCAATCGGGAAAACTCTTTGTGGAACTGGTGGAAGAAGGTTCTCTCTTTAGAGACAATCACAAGTGTAATACGTATTTTAAGGGGCTGGACCGCTATTGTTTATGGTGCGCTTATTTTTATTATTATACCCATAACCCTTTATATTTTGCGGGTACGACTGCATAAATTTGTCCGTGAGCAAAATATACGGGGCCGGGATCATAAAATAGAGGGTGTCAACCGTTTGCCAATTATCGTAGCATCATTAGCTGGCTCTATGCTTAACCCGGTCTTTTTTCTGCTGGCGGCCCCCATGATTGCCACCTTGGATCTTCCGGTCTCTTTAGGTCCAATATTAAGTTCATTTTTGGTCTATTTTGCCTTTTTTATATTTTTATGGTTGTTATCCAGTTCATTTTTCAACAAACAGGGGGTGGCTATTTCACAGTTTGGGGTCTCCCAAGGGGTGGCACAGCAGTTTTTAAACTCATTTAGGTTGGTGTTGATCACCTATCTGGCCTCTGTTGTGCCGTGGCTTATTTTTCCTAAAGAGCCATTTATGTTTGAGGCTTTCCCCCGTATCGCCTTTATATTTTTTGAGACCGGAGTTGTAATAGCAATCTATAGGCTTATTCGTCCCGGCTCCCCATTGATTAAACAAATTTTTTCCCACAGCCAACTGCCAGATGCAAAACCCAGTAAGCAAGAGAGATATTGGACGATAGTAAGCCGTATAGCAGCACTGTTTATGGCTGCTATCTTGATTTTAGACGGAGCAGGTTATCACTTTGGAGCCACATATCTATCCATCAACGGTATATGGAGCCTGTTAACTATATTGGTGCTGGCAACTATCAGTCGCACCGCAGCAATGGCTATACGTAAAATATCATCCCGTTCAAGAGCGGTAAAAAGCGATATCCATGCCGCACAAGGCAGCCAAAGCCATAAACTCTACATGTTTAAAAACATGTTAAAACTGTTGCGACTGCTGCTTATTGGCTTAGGCGTATATCTATTAGCCCATTATTGGGGTCTTAATGAAAGCGCATTAAAAGCCATAACAGACACCCCGCTATTTCAAACCACCAACAGTGATGGTCAGGTGACATTTGTTACCGCGCTGGATCTTCTGATTTCGACAACCATAATTTTTCTTATTGTCTGGAGTTTACGCCATCTTACCGGGCTATATGAAACCATTCTGTTTCCATTTTTCAGTTTTGATGATGGTCTTAAATATGCGGTAATTACCATATCCCGCTATCTTATTATTATTTTTGGTGCGGTATGGATAACCTCGGTATTGCAGGTTGATCTCAGTAAAATAGGCTGGGTGGTGGCTGCTATGAGTGTGGGCTTGGGTTTTGGTTTACAAGAGATTGTCGCCAACTTTGTAAGCGGTATTATTTTGCTAATTGAGCGACCCATACGGGTTGGGGATATGGTGAGCATAGGGACAGATATGTATGGTCAGGTAACACAGGTAAATATCCGTTCCACAACAATATTAAGCCGAGACCGTTTGGAGGTTTTAGTACCCAACAAAGATTTAATCTCCAAAGAGGTGGTTAACTGGACCCTGAGTGATTCGGTAGTTAGAGAAAAGCTAAATATTGGGGTAGCCTACGGCAGCGATGTAGAAAAAGTCCGCTCCATACTACATTCAATAACCAAAGCCGACCCTGACATTCTCGACGATCCCGCCACAAGAGTACTGTTTTTAAACCATGGGGATAGCTCCCTTGATTTTGAAATAAGATTTTTTCTCAACGATCCAATCATAAGAAGAGTAGTAGCAGACCGCCTGAACACCGCCATAAACCGGGAGTTTAAAATCCACAACATAGAGATACCCTTTCCCCAAAGGGATCTGCATATTATTTCCAACGAACCAGAAAAAACCCCACAATCTCTTGTGCCACCTAGACATGATTGGGATGAAGCAGCAAAGAAACAGAATAAAGCAGGGGATGACAAACTCCTATTAACCTAGATTCGGCAGTTATCGCCACGCACCTGACGCAAGCTATTGATTCACCTGGCATATCAGAGGAAAGTCTTATCACCAACAAGGTGAC
>JADFYX010000361.1 GCA_015232795.1 Magnetococcales bacterium | reverse complement strand
GATCAACCTCTGCTTCTGGATCAACCTCTGCTTCTGGATCAACCTCTGCTTCTGGATCAACCTCTGCTTCTGGATCAACCTCTGCTTCTGGATCAACCTCTGCTTCTGGATCAGCCTCTGCTTCTGGGTCGCCCTCTGCTTCGGGATCACCTTCACCTTCTGGCTCACCTTCCCCATCACCCTTTTCGTCACCTCCCTTTTTATCAGCTTTTTGCTGGCTAGGAGTTGCAGGACGCATTTGGATGGTTGCCCCATAGCGTTGGGCAACCTGGGCTGCTGACATTACGAAGGGTTTGGCTGGTGCTGCGGTAAAACTTGTTACGCTGGTTGTCTGGTTGGGCTGGTTTAGTACTTGGGTTCCGGCAGCATTGCTAACGGAAATAGACCCTACTCCACCATCGGCATCTGCAAGTAGGGTAAAGGTATTTTCACTACCCTCTGCTCCTGCTTGTCCGGCAACTGTCGTGCCACGAATACCAATAGCGGCAACGGGAGTTTTAAATACCATGGCATCGTTACCGAGTTTGGCAACTCCACCGCTCACAAAAGAGAATGTTCCCTGCACTACTTCGGTAGTAGATTTTCCAATCCCGGCAGCGGGATCATAGGACATCTCCTCTATGACCATACGTCCACCAGCACCCAAAGATATTGTGCTTTCATCCGCATAAACAAGACCAACACTACCGTTGGCTCCGGTTTCGACTACATCTCCCTCGTGGAGAGCCATACCTTGGCTGGCTGTTAGTTTTACCCCACCTCTGACAATAAAAACCTCACCGTTAACTGTGTCTAAGGAACCAATAGCAGAGGCATCGTTTACTGAGCCGGAGCTTGCCTCGGCAACCATGCCCGGATGTTCGGGTTGAGCTAGACGAGATACTAAAGATTCTGTAATCCTTGCCCCGGCTAGGGTTTGCAGTTCGGGGGGAGTCTCTTGGGAAAAATATGATTGTACGCGAATTGACTGTCCTGCATGTTCACCAGTGCCACGTAAGATAAGATCATCACCACTGTGGTGAAAATTAGCCCGCAGCAACATATGACCTTGTGGAATAATCAGGCTATTCAAACCTGTAGCATCCAAAGCATAGGTGTGCATTTCAAAAGGGTTAGCTGAAAAATTATCTCTGTGTTGCAACATTTATTAGCCCCAATTCTCTAACTGATAGACAGCTAATGAAAAAAAATTTTACTTACTGTACTAAAAATACACCAAATAGGAGAAATTTTCCTAGTAATATTTACCCTAATAGTGTGATCTACTAGCAATAATATTGCGTAACTTAATGATTATTCAAACATTTATAAAGAAAGTATCAGAAACTTATTAATTAGATTAACGCAAGATTAAGACCAATAAATTGGCGTTTTATTAAAAAAACAAAATTTTCCATAGTTTTCTAGCCCAAAACAACATCTTGCTGGAGGGGAAATTCTAAATGTATTGAGAGACCTTTTAGTTCTGCCGAGCGACCAAAGGTCATCTCGCCACCGTATTGGTCTACAATATCTTTGCATATTGAGAGACCAAGCCCACTACCGATTTTACTCTCATCAAGACGCACACCGCGGGATGATATTCTGGCTAACTCATTTTGAGGAACGCCGGGTCCATCATCTTCAATAGTCACCCAAAGCTTGCCTTCATCACCAGCACAAACAACTATTTTATTATCGGCCCATTTAAAAGCGTTATCGAGCAAATTACCGAGCAACTCCAAAAAATCTTGTCTATCTATAGCAAACTCCAACTGGGGTGGAAAAGATGGCTCAATTGCAATTTTTTTATCATAGTAGAGGGTGTTCAATGTTTTGATTATTGCAGCAAAATCATCTTGAAAAACAAATTTAGAACCGATGATATCATGATCACCCAAGCGTGCTCTTCTTAACTGCCTCTCAATTAAATTAAAAAGTATTTCACAATTACTGGTAATGGTAGTGTAGACCTCCTTATTATTTTTAACATCATCCCGTTGGGCAAGTTGGGCAATAATGGTTAGAGGGGTCTTTATAGCGTGGGAGAGATTGGAAATAGTGTTTCTAGAGCGACCAATATAATCATTTGTCTTACGTAACAGCCGATTTATTTTTTTTACAAAAGGTTGTATCTCCAAAGGTACATCATCATCAAGTTTATCAATTAGCCCCTGACGCAGTGAAGATATGTTTTTTTGCACCTGGGCTATTGGTCTAAAACTAATTTGCAAAATCAAGGTTTGCATAAACATAATTGCGACAATAAAAATGCCGGCAATTAAGGTAAAAGTGTGCTGAAAAGATTTAATACTGTTTCTTTTAAATGTTAAATCTTCAGCAACAGCAATAATCAAAACCTGCTCGCGAATGTTAAATCCTTTTGCCAGTATAAACAGCATTTTATTGTGTGGTCCAAGAGTGCGATATTGTACCGACTCCCCGGCTTTTAGTTTTTTGATATCCAGGTCATTATCTTGCAAAGATTTTGAACGAAGGTTATAAGTTTTCTCCCCACTATCAACTATTATCTGAAAATAATGGCCAGAAAAAGAGTTGTGAAAAATGCTATCTACCCTAGCCGGATCAATAGTCGGATGATCATCTTTATCCATAGCCAGTTCGGTGAGGATACTTTCAATCTCAATCTCTAAACGGTCAGCAATGTAGCTATTGGTCAAATCACGAATAGCTGCACTTGTTGCAAACCACAAAACAGTGACTAACAACAAAAGGCTGAATACTAAACCCACATTAAGGCGAAATTTTATTGATTGCATAGTTGACTCCCAGATAAAAAATCCGCGCTATATTTGCTCAGAGCTTGTGAAAAAATGAAACCCGTAGCGAGAACGTTCCAAAACGCCCCCCGTGACATGGCGGAATGGGACAAATTGGTGCGCATAGTGAGCTATGTAAGCCAATTTGGCACGT
>JADFYX010000360.1 GCA_015232795.1 Magnetococcales bacterium | reverse complement strand
TATTTGTGCTGTGCAGAGGTCAGTTTTGAAAATATAATCAGGAGTTTTTTACCTCATGACAGATGAGAAAAATAAAGAAGAAGAGCCTGAAATCGAAGACGGGGCAGAGCAGAAGCCTATCGGACATACAGCTACAATGCATTTTGCAAAAAAAGGCAGCGCAGCTTTTCCTGTTCCTGGAAACTCCCCTGAGTGTGCCGCTTGTTCTAGTACTATCATCTCAGATTTTGCTAAAAGTTTTGATAAAAGTGCTAGACGTTGGGAACTCATTGTCTACCCATCCCTGTTTGCCTTCATTATCTTGGCTATGTACGGTTTTTTCCTCATCTACAGCCTTACCCAGGATATTCGCACCATGGCCTCCTCCATTGATCCACAAATGGGGCTGAACATGGGTAATCTATCTGTCAGTATCTCCAACCTCTCTGATAATGTAGCTCTTATGTCTACCCATTTGGAGTATATCAGCGACAACATGGAGACCATGTCAGTTGATATGCAGAGCATGGCTGAGAATATGGAGCATATGACAGACTCCATTAGCGGAATGGATAAAAATGTAAATGTTATGGCTTCTAGTGTTGATTCTATGAGTGGCAGCGTATTTACAATGAACAAAAGCATGGATGATATATCAGTCAAGCTAGACTCTCTACACCCAATTAGCGTTAATGTTGGCAACATGACCAAGGCTATGAACGCTATGACCAACGCCGTTACCTCCATGAGCTATGACCTCAATGGCGCTATTCGCCCCATGAGCCAGATAAACAGGTTTATGCCTTGGTAGTGAATAAGGTTTAGAATTTATAGAACACATTTAACCAATAAAAAAAACGCCTAATTAGGCGTTTTTTTATTGGTTAAATTGATAATATTATCAAATTGTTGTGGCTAAAATTATTCGGCCAGTGGCTTTAAATTTGCCAATATTTGCTTATGTAGTGGATGCTGTTTTGGAAGGGTTTTATTGGCCATTTTCAGGGCTATAAGCAGGCTTCTTTTTGCTGAACCTTTTTCACCTATTTCTGCCTGTAAAACACCCAAATTACTGAAAACAACAGCAATATTTGGGTGGTCTTTCACTCCGCTAGCTTTGGCACTCTTAGCTAAAACAGTACCGATAAAATCAATTGCAACCTTGGCTCCCTGGTTAGCTTTGATAATCCGGCCTAAACCATTTACACATAGATTAACCAGTGGGTGCTCCAAACCATGTTTATGTTCCACCATGGCCAATGCTTTTTGAAAATAGGTAGAAGCATCATCTATCTGTTTTTGGTCACGACGTAAAAGAGCGAGATTTCCAAAAAGGTTAGCAATTAACTGTTGTTGAGAATCAGGATTTTTCTCAAGCATAGCCAATGCTTTGGTGAGTTGGGTTTGGGCAAGTGTAAGTTCTCCCAACCTATGCCATGCCTGCCCAAGATTATTTATACGGATAGCAACCCCTGGATGCTCTTTGCCATAGAGAATTTCACATATCTCTATCCCTTGCAAATGGCTTATGATGGCCCGGTCCGGCCAGAGATTTATAGCTCTCCTCCCTGCACTATCCAAGAGCTTCAAAAGCATGTTCATCTGTTTATGTAAATTGTATTTTATTGCCCAACGGGCTAATACTGCGATATGCCAGGCTAAACGGTTGAACTCATCAAGTCTCTCACCCTGCTCCTTAGAGGCAGCAGCCGAGACAAACAAAACTCCAGCTTCAACCCATTTTTTTGTTGTTTCCTCAGCTAAATTTTTCCGGGTAAATTTCTGAACATCCGGCATGAGGCAGAGATCTGACTTGGTTAAGATCACAAGCTTGTGATCATCCAGAACGACAAAAAGTCGTTGCCACTCAGTAAGAGAAAGAGCAGCAAGAGATGGAGGAAAAAACTCTTTATAGTTATTAATATAGCATAAAGGGATACCCGCAGGGGCTAATAAAGAGAAAAAATCAAGAGCCAAAGAGACCGAATTGTGAGTCTCTATTGCTTTAGCAATCCCAGCTTTTAATTCAGGTTCATTATTGTTAATGATTTATCCCCTCTCAATACAGCTATGCAGCAAATAGCGACTACATATGAGTTTTTTGAAAAATTATAGTATATTTTTTGGAACCGATAAATCCAGGATATTACAAGAAAGGGTACAAAAAAAGCCAGATAAATATTTTTATTCATTATTTAACAATACACTCTACCATAAATGTATCTTCATCAATTTTGAAAGATTGCCTAAAACAAGATGAGGGAGTCTTCTCCACCATCTCAATTTTATTTCCATAAGCCACAATAGCTGGGCTTATGTTGATATTACAAATATCGGAGCTGTTTATCTGAAACAATTTGGCTACTAAGGTTATAAGCTCTTCCAATACATCCCTTGCCTCACCAGACATACTGCTGAAGCTCTTATTTGCCATTGAACTAGATAGTCGTAATGCAACAACTTCAGGACAATAGAGTTGGAGACTGCCCTTAAAATCTCCTGAAAAATTAATAACCGCAGTCACACGCTTTTCAGCTTGGCGAGATTCACTAAAGGCTGCCTCCAGGAGTTGACCGGGAAACACCTCTTTTACCAAAAAAGTAAGAAACACATCATGTACTGAAAAAATTAATATTTCTTGTAATTTTTCTTGCATTTTTACTCTACTTGGTAAGGAGATATTGCTATTTTTTCAACCTATCTTCAGCTAATAATAGTTCATCTGAGGCTGACATTTATAACTCCTGCATAAGTACAGAAACTATGCGCAGAGAATTTATTTTCCCACTATCAAGAGATGGATCTAGCAAATAGCGTATCTGACTTAATGCTGCATGTAGCAAATAGAGAGTTTGTACCCTTAATTTTCTCTTCCCTTCACACCTGACACAAAAAACTTGTGCAACTTCATAAGCTAAGAGAGAAACCTCATTTA
>JADFYX010000035.1 GCA_015232795.1 Magnetococcales bacterium | reverse complement strand
ATTGTACGCAGAATCATTCTGTAAACAGTCGTATCATCAACCACAAGCACACTAAGTTTTTTCCAAGCATGTGGATATGATTCTTCTTGAAGTTGTCATGTCGCAGATGGATGGCTATGAGGTTTGTAAAAAATTAAAGGCAGATGAAAAAACCAAAAACATTCCTGTGATATTTGTTTCTGACAAACATGAGGCGTTCGATGAGACCAAAGGCTTTGAGGTGGGTGCTGTAGATTATATAGCTAATCCAATTAATCCAGCAGTGGTAAAGGCCAGGGTTAAAAATCAATTGGAACTACAGCGGGTAAAACAGGAGTTAATTAAAGCCAAAGATGTTGCAGAACGTGCAAGCCAAATACGGGCAGTAACCAACCGCTTGCTACTTGATGCGTTGGAACCAAGCTCCTTAAAGGAACACCTTGAGGATTCTCTGTTTTTGATCACCGCCATTCCCTGGTTTCCATTAGCAAACAAGGGGGTTATTTTTTTATGGGATGAAAAGAGTGAAGAGTTGGTACTGACGGTTGAACATGGTATGACAACACAGTTTCACACTGTTTGTGGCATGATTCAAGAAGAAGAAGACTGTTTATGCAAACAAGTGGCACATTTAAAGCAGGAAGTTTTCTTTCAGCATGAAGACAGCACTTCTACAACCTCTGTATGTATAGATGATCATAGTCAAATCTGTCTGCCCATAAAGATGGGAGATAGATTGCTGGGGGTACTCACTCTGTTTACTCAGAAAGAGTATAAACTTACAGAGGATGAAAAGATTTTCTTAAGGGTTATCACTGGCACACTTGCTAGCATCATCGTCCGTTGCCAACAAGAAGAGCAGTTGGCAAAAGCCAAAGAGGTTGCAGAAAAAGCCAGCCAAGCCAAAAGCGAGTTTCTTGCTACCATGAGCCATGAGATCCGCACCCCTATGAACGTCATAATAGGGTTGACCAAATTAGCCATACGCATGGACCCTGAAGCAAAGCTGCAAAATTACCTCAACAAAGTTGAAAGTGCCTCTCTAATCCTATTGAGCCTCATTGATGACATTCTAGATTTTTCTAGAATAGAAGCAGGCCAGATGCAACTCGACTCAGTGGAGTTCGACCCCCATAATATGTTCAAGCAGTTAGCAGATCTATTCCATCAACAAGCTTGTGAACAAGAGGTCGAACTAATTTTTTCGATGCCTACCAACTTTTGCCACACTGCTTTCGGGGATTCCCTCCGACTTGGGCAGGTGTTGATCAATCTTACCAAAAATGCCCTCAAATTTACTGTTAACGGCTCCATCACCATTGCAGCTCACACTGACAAATATGTGGAAGGCCCTCAAGAGTGGACATTTTCAGTAACTGACACTGGTATTGGTATTGCCCCACATATATTACCAAAACTGTTCGACCCATTTGTCCAAGCTGATAGCTCCACAACCAGAAAATATGGTGGCTCTGGCCTGGGATTGGCAATCTGCACCCGTTTGGTCAAGCTGATGGGTGGTCATATTTGGGCAGAAAGTGTTCTGGGTAAAGGTAGTGTCTTCTCTTTTAAGGTAGTGGTGGAATGTCGTTCTCATGTGCATAAATTACCTGATGTTCCAGAAAAATTCAAAGATCTGCATATACTGGTGGTTGATGATAACCCAGTCATAAATAAATCTATTATTGACTATCTGGAACAGTTCCAATTCCAAGTGGAAGGTGTCGGTTCTGGAACTGAAGCCATAGAGAAACTGCTAACAACCAACGCCGGAAACAATCCTTTTGGACTTGTAATAATAGATTGGAAAATGCCCGATATTGATGGCATCAGCGTAACTTACGAGATAAAAAAAAGACTCTCCCTGCAAGATTCACTGGGACATCTCCCAAAAGTCATTCTTATGTCTTCACTAGGTATAGAAAAAGCCAAAACTCATGCATTGAGAGGGGATATAGATGAGATACTCGAAAAACCAGTTTTAAATTCACACCTTCTTGATACCATCATGAAGGTTTTCGGAGAGAAAATTATCATACACGACCAATTGAGTAATGTTTTGACTGATGAAAAAGAGACTAGAGCAAAAATTGGAAATGCTAAGATATTGGTGGTAGATGATAATGCAATCAATCAGGATGTAGCACGGGGAATGTTGGAACAGATAGGGTTGCTAGTGGAGTGTGTTGATAGTGGTAAGGATGCGATATTTGTATTGCAGCATAGATCGTACGACGCTGTTTTGATGGATATTCAGATGCCAGAATTAGACGGCTATCAAACAACCAAACGTATCCGCAGTGATCCACGTTTTGAAAGTCTGCCCATTATCGCCATGACTGCCAATGCCATGCCCCAAGACCAAAAAAGATGTATTGCCGTAGGCATGAACGACCATATAGCCAAACCTATCCGCCCAGAGCTACTATACTCTACTCTGACAAAATGGATAAGCTACACTCCTCCAATAATTGAAAACAATAGAGACAAGCAATCGACTTTACTGGTAATACCGGGGGTGGATACGGCAGCAGGCATAGGTCGTATGGCAGGGAATAAGGATAGTTATCTGCAATTATTAATCAAGTTTAAAAATAACCATGCAAAAGATGTCACAGCACTTAAAAATGCACTGCAACAAGATGATCAACAAACAGCCCAGCTAATATTACATACTTTAAAAGGAGTAGCAGGAACCATCGGTGCTAATTCTCTTCAGCAGTTATCGGCACACCTTGAGGAAGTTATAAAACAAAATAACACCAATGAGCTACCCAAAGCCTTGGCGCAATTTTGTTTAGCTATGGAGAAACTCTGCCAGACACTGGATTCATTGGATACTAAAACAAAACCAACAGTTGCCCCTTCTACCTTTGCTGTAGCTGTAAATCCAAGCAAAATACTACCTTTATTGGCTGAACTTGAAGTACATATAAAGCGCAATAGTTATGATTCTACTACTGTACGAGATGTAATTCGTGATAGAGTGAAGGATACCACCCAAGAGCTTATCTTTCGTGAACTTGAGAACTATCTCAACAATTACGATTTTAAAAAAGCCTTGGTAGCTTTGCAGAAAATTTTTGGAAATTTGAATTCCTTGCCGGAGAAAAACAACCAATGAAAGAAGAAAAAAACAAAAAAAGGGTTCTAATAGTAGATGATGAACCTGTAAATATTGATGTTTTAGTAGCGACCCTAAAGGATTATGATCGGAGCATTGCTCTTAACGGAGAGGAAGCTTTAGAGGTTGCCCGTGCAGATCCAGCCCCAGATATTATTCTGCTGGATATCATGATGCCCGTTATGGATGGTTATGAAGTTATCAAACAACTCAAAGCTGATGATAAGACCAAAGATATTCCAGTTATATTCATAACAGCTATGGAAAAACAAGTTGATGAAACTCACGGATTGTCTCTTGGTGCTGTAGATTATATTACCAAACCCATTTCTGTAAACATCGTTCTTGCTAGGGTTGAGGCTCAATTAAAGTTGAGAACAGCTTACCTCCAAGAGATTGAAAATCACCGCCTTAAAAATGAGCTGTTAAAGGAGAAGGCGAGAAAAATTACTGCTCAAAACATGATAGAAACCCTTGATACTACTATAAACGCAGTAGTTCATATACTCGCCAATGCAGCAACTTCAATTGTCATTCTGCAAGAGTGTTTCAAGAACAAAACCCTCACCAAAAATAGAATTGATAATGCAGTCAACGAAATGTTTAAGGCTCTGAAAGAGATTGAAAATATGAGCAAGGTAAACGGCATAGAATTTAATAAAACTGAACAGGGAATTCAATTTGAAATTGGTTCTGATGAGGTAAAATTTACAGGTCGCTACAAATCTCTTCTCAATGAGGATGAATGAAATTGCAAAAGAATTATTAAAAACTTTCCGCTTTGTAAATTGTGAATCTAATAACGAGGTAATAAAATGTTTCTTCGTAAGTTGGCAAAAATTTTTTTTAGCGATGTCTCCTCAGCTCAACTGATTATTACAGCTATACTTGGTGCCATGTTGGGTTTTATACCGGGTATCAGCCAGGCATTAGCTCTAGTTATATTCCTGACGTTTCTTTTATTAATCATAAACACAAATCTATTTCTGGCTTTCCTCATTGGATTACTGGCTAAACTAACCCTTTGGCTTATGACGCCAGCTATTTTCTACTTAGGTCGGTTTTTGCTAGAAGGCCCCACCAGAGAGCTGTTTAGCGGATTGATCAACGCCCCTGTTTTTGCTTTTTTCGGGTTTGAATTTTATACCGTTACTGGCGGTCTTTTGGCTGGTCTGATTTTTGGCTTGGTAGTTGGTATAATCATGGCCAAAATGGTCTTGGGCTTTCGCAATAAAATGGTGACGTTGGAGTCCAGTTCAGAAGCCTTTGTTCTATTCAAGAAAAAATTGTGGGTACGAGCTGTTTTTTATTGTATCTCTGGTGGCCTGCCAAAAGATGGGTTTAAGTCACTGCAAGAAAAAAAGCCCTCTTTTATACGCCTGTCAGGTGTGATTGTTACCGTTATTTTGGCAGGAGGTCTCGTTGCTTCCGTTATGTTTGCCAACGGTCCTATCGCTGCATTATTAATAAAAGAGAACCTTGAGAAAGCTAATGGTGCTACGGTAGATATCGCCTCACTGGATTTAGAACTACAACAAGGACGGATGACAATTAACAATCTTGCTGTAACTGACCCCAATGCTTTGGATAAAGATCTTTTTAGAGCCCAAAAAATTAACGTCGATATTCATGCAAGCGACCTGTTACGAAAGAGGATTAACCTTGAGAAAGTTGAGATTGTAGCAGCAGCCAACGGTCTTCAAAGAGCAAAACCCGGCATACTCATCGGACCTAAACCAGAACCGCAAAGCAGACCAGAAGTGTCATCCGATGGTGAACAGAGTGGTAAGGGACTTGATGACTACCTAAAAGATGCCAAGATCTGGAAACAGCGTCTTTCTCAAGCTAAAGGCTGGTTGGACAGACTATCTGGAATTGCTACAGACGAGAATAAAGAGAAAGCCAAAGATGTTATGAGCAGCGAAAAATCTGCAGTTAAAGAGCTGGATACATGGCTAGACCAACAGATTAAAACACTGGGGTATCACAATGTTAAGGCCACACATTTAATACAAGGTGCACCGACACTGCAAATTGAAAAATTTATAGCGGATAAAGTAACAACTACTGCATTAGATGAGACTTTAAACATTCATGGCTTTAACCTCTCTACCGAGCCACATTTAGTTACTGCTTTTCCCCAAATTATTGTTAAATCAAGCAAAAAAACGGTAGATTTGGATTTAACCATGTCTGGAGTTAGCCAAAAAGGTGGGAATAATACCATCAAACTTTTAGTTAAAAATCTTGATACCGATAAGGTCGTAAGCCAACTGTCAGACTCCAACCCTATTCTTACTGGTGGTAGTTTTAATGTGGCCATTAATGGTGCCATCGAAAACCGTGGTGGCGGAGCCTACTTAAACTTACCATTAAATGTAACTCTACATAATACTTCTCTAACAATTTCTGGCCAAAACTCGGTTCCTGTAAAACGCTTTGATCTCCCCCTTACTCTACGTGGCCCTCTTGATAACCCAAGCATCATTGTCGATCAAAACGGTTTTAAAGAAGCTATTAAAAAGGCTGGTAAAGGTGTAGTTAAACAGCGATTGAAAAAAGAGTTGGACAAACAAATTAAAGGCCAAGGTAAGAAACTTTTGGATAAGTTGGAGGGGGGTGGTTTAAAATTACCATTTTAACTTTAAAACCATATTTGGTAGTAGCTTTAACCCGTTGGAAAGCCTTAATATTTTACAGACTCAATGAGCTTTTTTGGTTTTTTAAGGCTTTGCCAATGGGCTTTAATATATGGGGAATATCGGTTTAACATATCTTCATAAGCAATATTCAGCTTTTTTTTGTCAATAACCTGATAAACAACAGTTATCTTCTTGCCAGACTCCGTTTGCTGTTTGAATTTTTTTTTCTTGAATAGCCCATAAAGAGCTAACTTACGGCAAAAGTCTCTGGTCTCTTCCACAAAATCTACCCGTTCAGGCATACCTATGTCAGTAATGAACAGTTTTGAAATATTGCCTTGCTCATTTAACAGAGACAAACCAGGACTGCCTATCTCAAGTGCCGGGCATCTATTGTCAATTTCAATTATAAAAGGAAAACCGACAAATGGCTCTCTATCTGCGGAATCCTTGGCCTTAAATCGAAAAGGGAAATGACGGCAGGCAACAGGACGATGGGTATTGTATATGGTACAGCGTTTTTTCCTCCGCTCTAGGTAGGGACAGGGAAGACCAGATTGCAAGGTGTAGATCATACCCGGCCAGTACTCACCATAGATTTCTTGAAAGACTATGGGAAAATATTTTGCAGTCTCAATAAAGTCTATAAGAGGTACAAAACCTACGGTAAATAGAGAGCCATCACAACAGCTATTACACTCTCCACATTGAGAAAACACCATTCCTTTATGTTTTTGTGGGTCAAGATCCATAAATAAAACACCCTTACAAAATTAGTTGGTATTTTTTTAATGATCATTACATATATTTGATAACTTATGAATTATCAATAGAAGTTTCAAAAAAACGTTCAAACTCCCTTACCGTCTCTTTATCTTCAATAATATGGTGGGAATTAGCTTTTATTTTATTTACGATATTCTCTCGCCATTTGGGTTCATTTGCCAAACGACAGGCCAAATCAACGTACTCTTCGGCATTTTGCGCTACAAGGTCCATCACCCCCATAAGTTTATAACAGGCCAGGGTGATTCGACCACGCATATATGTTCCTGGTAATGTGACAACTGGAGCACCAACTGACAGTGCCTCTGATGTTGTTTTACCACCTGAAAAATGGAAGGTATCAAGAACAACATCTGCTATTTGAAAAAGGGAAATAAATTGATCTGGGCTTAATCTGGGTAAAAACAATATTTTTTCTGCTCTGTTTACCGCTAATTTACTCCAACGCTTCCGCAATAATTTTTCCCAGTTATCGTGTTTACCAGAAATAAACACCACCCATCCATTGGGGTCTTTTGTCAGTATATCCATTATTGCTAAATCAAAATCTGGATGTAGCTTATATAAGGTTTGTGAGCACACATATATATTGCCATTTGACGGCAATGAGAAGTCACCCCTTGTGGGCTTTTTTTCCTGTAGCTTGGCAGGATAATAATAACAAGGAAGCCGTTTTAATAGATACAAAGTTTCAGAATAATGTTGCTGAGCATTTTTTGGTTCCATACATTCAGTAGAAATAAAATAGTCCATATTAGGAATACCCGTAGTAATTGGATGTCCCAATGTAGTGCATTGTACCAGTGCCAACCTGTAAAACGCCAAATAATATGTAAACGGGCACATCCCTATATCTGGGTAGTACAATACATCCAACTTTTCTTGCAAAACTATTTGTTTTGTCTTCTCTAACTCTCTTGTAATAGCAACGGTTTTATCTGCCATTAAATCTATCTGCTGGGACAGTTCATCCCGGTTATCAGGCAGTCGAAACACAACTATTTCAAACCGCTCCCTATTTAAATGTTTTATTATACCTATGTTAAGATAGCCAATTGTATGACCGTACAAATAGGATGACAAAAAACCAATTCGCAATTTTCTGGCAGAATTTTTATTATCATTAACTCTTAGTGGCGATGAATAGAGTATTGGAAAACTGTGTTGAAATAAATTTGCAATCTGTTTTTGCAGTGTTCTTTCATTAAGACCGTGGTACGCGGAATAAAAATTTGTGATATTTACTGTTTCTAAAGGGTTGCCGCGACTTGTGCCCTGAGTTGCAAGAGCTGCTATATCTTTTTGGAGCTTTTCCCGATATGAGATGGCCTGATCTACAGATGATATAATTGGCGATTGGCTCAAAGCTAATTTAATTTTATATTCCAGTCTGGGCTGAATCTTAATTGCCTGTTGAAAATAGGCAACTCCCTCATCAAAATCACCATACTCTACCTTAAGATCTCCAAGATTATTGTAAGCTAGAACATAATTTGGATCTACAATAATTGCTTTTTTATAGCATGCTATTGCTCTATCCAGTTTGCCTTGGTCTTTATATATATTGCCGAGATTATTGTGAGAAATTGGATTGTCTGGTTGAATTGCAATAGCTTTTTGATAACTTTCTACTGCTTCTTCCAATTTTCCTTGGGTTTTTTTAATTTTAGCAATGTTTAAATATACTTCATAATAATCTGGTTTAAGTAAAACAGCCTTATTATAACTTGCAAGGGCATCGTCAAACCTGCCTTGATTATAAAGGGCAGAACCAAGAGTGTAAAAAGCTTCAACGCAATTCGGGTTTAAGGATATTGCTTTTTGCAAACAGCTAACCGCTACCTCAAACTCCCCTTCTTCTAGGAGAACAATACCAAGATTACTGTGGGCATCGCCATAGTCTGGTTGAATGGTTATTGCTTTTTTAAAATTTATTATGGCTTCGGCTACCCTGCCCTGACCTTTGAGTGCAGTTGCATAGTTGCACAAAGCGATTGAATTTTCAGGCTTGATTTCCAGGCTTTTTTTATACCATATTTCTGCTTTATCAAGACGACCGACTTTATGAAAATATATGCCTAACTGTAGCACATTATCTGAATTATAGTTTACTTCATGCTGTTTAAACAGCTTCTCTGTTTTATCTAACACTCCATTAAAATATGTAATAACTTCCTTGTTATGCGGATCTTTTTGTAAAGCAAGCAGTAAAACTTCAAAAGCCTTGTCAATCTCCCCTAATTGATCAAGGGATATCCCCATATTATAGTGTAGCATTGCCCGGCTATTATCAATTTTTATAGCACGAGCAAACTGCTCTACAGCCAAATCATGACGGTTGAGTTTTTGAGCTATAACTCCCAGTAGATTTATTGCATCTACATGATTGGGGACAGCCTTAATGATTGCTGTGCATAGTTGATCTGACTCTGTATAACACTGAGAATTAAAATTTTTTAAGGCCAGCTTATAAGCTTCTTCTACTATGAGTTGAGGTTGGGGTTGGGGTTCAGCAGTTGGTTTTGCAGTTTTTTTCTCATTCATTTTTTTGTTCTCAAGCTAGAAACGGCAGTTAGAAGCTCCCACTTCCAACTGCCGTTTCTAGGTTAAAATCTTAGAGCTGCCCCTATCCAAGTTGCGTGTTTTTTCTAATTCTGCAAATCCCATGGTATCCAGGAGGCAGGCCCATTGCTTGGATAGTCGCCACCAACATTTGGGTATAAAAAACCACCTTCCCAATCACCAGGCTGATAGTAGCCACTACGATCGGGATGATAACCATCACCATAGTTAGAAGTATAACCACCCCTATCATTGGGATAATAGTCACCCCTTCTGCTGGCATTTAAGCCATCTCTATAACCTTTTTGATATGCCTCAGAATCTGCATTCTCATATTTTTTCTGTGGGTCTTCACCATTTACATTGGGATAATATCTACCTCTGTATTGTGAATCTTCACCATTGGCAGGACCCCACCCCCAAGCATCGCTGGTATCTGGTGTTAACAGGGCTGTTGACCCTAACAAAGCTGCGACCGACAGCGTAGCGATAGTTCTTTTCATTCTCTATACTCCAAGTTAGCCCGGATATTTCATAAAAACGATATTCAAGCCCCATTCTAGCAAATTTATTTATCTATGCAAATATTCATTAATTCCCCTTAACGTATACATAAAAAATATCAAGCAAATTAGTGGCATTGCAATTTTAAGATATTTATTGGCATTTACTTCCTGCCATTGTCCCATTCCGCCACGTCACGGGGGCGTTTTTGGACGTTTTCGCTACGGGTTTCATTTTTTCACAAGCTCTGAGAATAAGCGAACACAATTTTTGCCCGAAGATTTAGCTTCATAGAGGGCAATGTCCGCACTTTTAAGCACTTCTTCAGCATTTCTACCACCACTGCTAATATGAGCAACTCCTGCACTGGCTCCAACACTAATAGTTATCTTTGTCACCCGTAATATTATGGGTAGAGACAGCGTATCAATAAACCGTTGAGCAATTTGTGATGCGACCGTACCATCAGGACATTTGTTGATGACGATGGCAAACTCATCACCACCCAGTCGGGCTGCAATATCAAGAGAACGGTTGACGCTCCTGATTCTGGCTCCAATAACCCGTAATACTTCGTCACCAGCATCATGGCCATGGGTATCATTTATGGGCTTAAATCCATCTAAGTCCAACATAATCACCGCAAATGGAGTATTAATTTTCTGCCACTCTTTGAATGCTATCTCCAAAGCTGCTTGTAGACTTAGACGATTTGGCAAATCAGTCAACATGTCACGATAAGCCAAACGTGACATCGTCTCTTCGGCTTCTCGTCGCAAGGTAATATCTTCAACGGTTAGAATCGCCATAACCGGAACGACTTCATCATGCAGGATTAAGGAAAGTTCACAGATAATGGGCGATCCATCTGCTTTGTGAAGAATAATCTCAATTTTATTAAGTAGATTGTCTTTAGCATCATGGATTTGTGTCATGAGAGATTCCCATGAATCTGAATCTGCCCAAATTGGAGATTTTCTGACTTGATAATCGGTGTTTAATGGGCCGAGAGTTCTTTCCCAGGCTTCGTTGACACTTACAATGGAATCAGTATCAATGCGAATAACGGCCGCAGCCACAGGCATAACACGCAGTAAATCTAGTAAACGACTCTTCATTAGACGAACTGCTGTGATTAACGGCATGCGTTCATCTTCATCTTGATAGACTTCATCATCAACCAAATTACCTTGAATAATCTTTTGCGCTAACCCTATTACGTGTTGATCCTGAAAACCTTCACGTCTAAGCCAAATTGATAGATAAACCATCATACCTATAAATGGCAGGAAGTAAGCAACATGAATAAGAAAAGTTGTCCAGAAATTATTGTTATCAAAGACATAAACAGGCACCCCCAGGGTTTGTGCATACCCCAAAATCAGGTGGTGCAGATAGATGACCACTGTGGCAACTACTATAGTACGCCAATCCCGATAATAGAGGAGAACGCCTATAAGTCCAAAAGCAGAGAAATGCCCCTCAATATCACCTGCTGACTGGTGAATAATAAGTCCAGTAAATATCATAAATCCACTGGCCATAAACAGACGAGTTGCTAAGTATCCAGAATAATTTCGTTGCAGCCAAATTGACATTATCACCGTAGGAGCCCCGATAGCGAGAGCAGCTCCCAGTGTGTTATTTATTGGCACCAAACCAATGCAAACAACCATCAAGAAAAAATTCATGCGCACCATAATTTGGTCGGCACGCTCACGATAAGACTGTAGCAGCAAATCAAATTCTGTTTCGCTATTAAGGAGTTTACCGATCATTGTATATTGCCACACATAAATTTTGACCAAGAACTGATATAGCCTAAGTATCCTAGTGCCAACAAAGAATAGGTTATCCAGATAACAATCATCGGTACTGGTGAGGTGATCCAATTGATGGTCGTTCGTATTGAGGAAGATATTCGAGCAAAACTCAGTGCTACTGGAGAAAGTAGTTTATTTTGTTTTAGCCGCTTTCTAAGAAAGTTACCGGGCAAAAAGATAGATAATGACAATTTGCTTTCCCTCTTTAAATTTAATTTCACAACCAAAACACATATATGAAGCTGCCATACCACTATTCATCCTAAAAATTTGGCTATACGTAAAACACCCTCTTCAATTCTTGCAAAATCTGTTGCATAGGAAAACCTGAGATGCTCTCCCGCTGCAAAAGAGCCAAAATCCAACCCTGGTGTAACGGCAACCCCGGCCTCTTCTAAAAGTTTCTCACAAAAAATTTGCGAATCTTTTATGCCAAACTGGGTTAACAAATTAGCGATATTGGCATAAATATAAAAAGCTCCCATAGGCTCTACAGATATTTCAAAGCCCAATTTTTGTAAAGCTTCAATGAGAAAAACCCTGTTTTTATCGTACTGTTTAAGCTGTTTATCAAAATTATCTGTGCAATCAAAAGCTGCCATAGCAGCATGTTGAGCAATGGTAGATGCACTGATAAACAGGTTTTGTTGCAACATCTCAACGGCTCGTATTGCATCATCTGGAACAATCATCCAACCCAAACGCCAACCAGTCATAGCAAAATATTTTGAAAAGCCATTAATTACAATAGCCCTATCAGAAAATTCTAAAGCAGTTTTTGCACTCTTGCCATAGGTGATACCGTGATAGATCTCGTCAGAGACAACCACCCCTCCTCCATCATGAATAAGATCAACAACTTGAGCAAATGCTTGGTCTGGAATTAAAGTACCAGTAGGATTTGATGGGCTGGTAATCAACCCTCCCCGCAGCCCTTTTTTTAATTCTGGGGCAAGAAGTGACGCATTTAATTGATAATGGCTATCTGGTCCAACGGGAATCTGCACCGGATCACCACCCAACAGACGTATCATATTTTTGTAGCAGGGATAACCAGGGTCGGAAATGGCAAATCTATCACCAGGGTTAAGTATAATTCCAAAAGCCAGCATGAAGGCTCCTGAAGTCCCGGAGGTGATGATAATCCGTTCTTCTGAAACATCCACCCCATATTGTTTATCATACCATTGGGCAATTTTTTTACGCAGGGGCAGGCTTCCTTGTGCCAGAGTGTAGTTTGTTTGATCTTCATCTAAAGCTTGGTGAGCAGCTTTTATAATTGGTTGCGGTGTAGAAAAATTTGGTTCTCCCACCTCAAGGCGCACAATATCCCGCCCTTGAGCAACAAGCTCTTTAGCCCGACGCAACACTTCCATAACGTAAAAAGGCTGGATATCTGTTAATTTTTTTGCCCAAATCATATTAGAATTTTATTCCCGTATTGAAAAAATGTTTAAACCTGGATCTATTTACCCCTGATATTCATTATATTTCCAGGTTAGTATAGGTGTTTTGGTAGAAGGATACCAAGTTGGTAAAGAGATAGCCTGGAATTTTAATAATTTATGGATATTGTTACCCAAGGAATTATAGGCGCTTTAGCTGCCCAAGCTATTGCCGATGAAAAAAACAGCCGACGGGCAACCTGGATAGGGTTTTTCGCTGGTTTACCTGCGGATGCTGATATATTAATTTCATCACAAACAGATCCCCTGCTTACATTGGATTTTCACA
>JADFYX010000359.1 GCA_015232795.1 Magnetococcales bacterium | reverse complement strand
GACCTCAACTCTAAAAAAATAAAAATCGCACAAGAAAAAAGCTTTAATTATTATGGGTCAAGGGAGATTATCTCCCTTGTGGGTTTGGGCAAAGCCCAAGGTCTTGCCTTTGCTTTTAAGCTTTTATTTTTCAAAAGCGAGGGTTTTTTGGGGGGGATTGCAAGCCCTCCCAAGGTTTTCTCTTTGAATATGCTGTACAAATTTAGTTTGAATCCACTATATCTATTGCTGATAAAATATGAAATATGCGCCATTAAAAAGCTTTTTAAGATGAAATGTTTAGCTAAAGCTATCCCTTTCTAGCCAAAATATCAGCAATGCGGTTACCGAGTATTCGGCATATGTTAAGGTTGAGTTTAGCAGCAATTGCAGGAAAAAACTTCATACCTTGTTGTAGTTGGTGAAAGTCAAAGACAAGTATCTCAACTGGCTCAAGAGCTTGAATGTTTGCCACCCGCATGGTGGAGCGGATAAAGCCTATCTCGCCAAAAATTTCCCCTGGCTTAAGTACGGCAACCTGTTGATAGCCGTCACTATTATGTTGTGGAACCATTACTGCAACCGATCCGTTAAGAATCAAGCCGAGACTTTTTCCCCTCTCCCCATGTCGTATGAGTAATTCTCCAGTGTTAAATTGCTTCATTTCTGAGATCAAAATTGTCTTTTTAACCTCATAGAGGCTCATATCGAGAAAAAGTGGACTTTTTTCCACCACTTCTCCACGCACCTTCAAGGCCATGATGTTGGCAAAACCAACCAGACGGATTTGGCGCAATATAATTGGGGTGATTAATAGATCAGCTACCAAGGCAAAAAACAGGGTGGCAGCGGAGAGTTGGCCGAATTGGGAAATAATGGAAAAATTGGAGTAACTCAGCACCAAAAAACCCATCATAAGAGCGATACTTGTGGAGATTATGGGTATAGCTTGTTCTCGCACAGTACGGCGTACTGCTAAATCTAAATTAGAGGTTTTTCGGCATTCGTCAGTGTATTGGGATAACAGATGTATGGTGTCATCAACTGCTATACCAACAGCAATAACCGCAACCATTGCTGTACCAGGATTAATTGGTAAATCTAAAAGCCCCATAATACCAAAAACCAAAATAATGGGGATTAAATTAGGAACAAGGGATATCAACCCACCCTTCAGAGAGGTAAAAAGCAGGGACATCAAGACAAAAATCACAGCTAAGAGTAGTCCCAAAGATTTAATCTGTGCCTCAATCAGATTATCGGCTGCGGCATTAACCATTAAATTATCTCCCAGCACAGAGAGCTTTATATCAACCCCTGCTATTAGTTGGGCAGATTTTTTAAGCCTACGCACCAGGGTATTTAGAGCGTGGGAGTCGTTAATGTTATGTCTGACTATAATATTGGCAGCCGAAAAATCGGCGTTTACCAAAGGTGATAACTGTTTGCGGGAGACAAAAAGCAGATACTGCTCTACCAGATTTTGGTTGCTAGGTACCGTGTATTTATTAGCCTGACCTTTGTGAAACTCGCGGTTTAACAAAGAGAGAATATCGGCTAAGGATTGGCTTGAGTCATGTTGACCTTGTTTGTTGAGCCAGCCTTGAATATTTTTTAAACGGATAATATTTTTTGGATCTTTAAATGCACCGGGCTTTTTGGCATCCAAATAGATAAAAAATGTTTTTACTCCAGCAAAATCTTCATGAATTCTCTCTGTATGGAGAATCAAAGGTTGGTTTTTTTGAAAGTAAGATAAGGGATCGTTGGTAACATGCAAGGACATTGCTTGGTTGGCAAAAAATATGAGTAACCCTACAGTGATAAATATGGTCACTTTGCCGTAGCTACAGATAATTTTATCAAATATACGTAAAATTAATCCTGGTAAACCCAAAATTTCCCCTTTTATGCCAATAATCTTTGACTTGGTGGGGCCAAAAAAAGAGAGAACCATTGGGGTAAGCATTAAGGTGACAATACCGTTAAAAAAGATGGCTATTGTTGTGATCATGGCAAAATCACGAATCATCTCAATGTCGCTCAACATGTTACTAAAAAATCCGAGGGCTGTTGTTGCAACAGTTAAAAGCAGAGGCAGACCGATATGGCGAAGCATACTTCTGACCGCCGTCAAGCGGTGTTTATCTTCCAAACGGGTAATCTCACCCAAATAAGAGGAGAGCATATGGGTATCTTCGGTAGCACCGATAACAAGCACCAACGATGGCAGCATAGAGGTTAAAACAGTGATGGGTATGCCAAACCAGCCCATAATACCAAAGGTCCAAAACAGGCTTATTATTGAGGTGAGAACCGGCAAAACAGCGGCAAACCCGGTACCGATAAAATAGATAATGGTAATACCTAAAACCAGAGCACTTATTGGAGCTAATAGTAGCAGGTCTTCGATAATATTTTTCTTAAGTTCTTCACTTAGTCGGGGGGAGCCAACTTGAAAAATTTCCTTAAATGAGCTTTTATTATTTTTAATTAACTCTTCAATAGCCCAAAAAGCGTTATGGGAGAAATTTTTGTTCCACTTCTGCTCTTCATAGCTGATAATGAAGGCAACAGCCTGCCCATCATCGGAGATAACCTGCCCCGCCAATAGTGGATTACTCATGGCGTTTTCACGGGCTCTATTTATCTCAAAAGGGTCATTGGGTTTATTGGAAAGCAGAGGTCCAGAGGCGATAACCCCGGTAGAATAACCAATGGATTGGGCATTGATGATGCTATCAACTTTGGTAACAAAAGAGAGCTGCTCTAGATGCTGGTGTATATCGGTCAGCAGGGCTAGTTTATCAGGTTGCCAAATGTTGGGATCGCGGATATAGAGTATGATCTTACTGTCGGCACCAAAAGTTTTTACCACCTCATTATATAGTGGACGGTCTGGTGCGTGGTCACTAGACAAGCTTGATAAATTGGTTTCA
>JADFYX010000358.1 GCA_015232795.1 Magnetococcales bacterium | reverse complement strand
GTGAATAAAACAGCTCATCTGACATTTTTGTAAGGTTATACCCAATGGTGGGGTCGGTGAATGCTTTTACAGGGTCAGGAAGACGACCATTTAAAACCCCCTGTTTGTATAGCTCACTACCGGGCAAAACCTGTATGGTAAAATAGTTAATTATATATTCAGGATGTTTTGCCCAATAATCGAAAGATTCAGCGGTGGTCTCTAGGGTGTCAGCAGGATCACCGAGCAATATATTACCCTGTAGACCTATATTTGCGGCATAGATAAGATCTAAAGCTTTTGCAAGCTTATCTGGTGTAGTAAATTTTTTCATACTTTTTAAAACTGGCTCACTCATACTCTCTATACCCAGACTGATATAGGAGCATCCGGAATCTTTGAGAAGTTGCAAAATTTCTTTGTCCAACGATTTTTCGTGGAGCTGGCATATCCACTGGACTTTATATGGTTTTATACGCTCACAAAACTCCTGCAAACGTCTTTTTTTTATCGATAACATCTCATCGAGAACCATTATGATATTTACATCATAAGTAGCAATAAGATATTCAAGTTCGGCACAAAAATCGTCGAGAGCACGCTCTCTATAAACCTTGCCGTTTGGGTGGTAACAAAAGGTACAACTTAGAGGACAAGAACGGCTGGAGATGATCGGTATAGCACGAGGATTGTTGTTAAGAGTGGTTATGTAGTTATCTTGTGGGATCTGTAATTCTAAAAGCCTCTCTTCTTGGAATCCAGCAAAGTCTGGCCAAGGCAGTTCACCAATGTTACGGTTAACATCTCTGGTTGGGGTATGGTAAGGGGATTTCCCGTCCCTCCTAACAATAAGACCTGTAACATCTTCTAAAGGGGTGTTGTTTTCCAAAGCATCAATAATTTCAACTATAGCCTTCTCCCCTTCCCCTATCACCCCTATGTCAAAGTCAACATGCTCAATAGCCATTTTTGGATCAGCGCTGACTAACCCACCTCCTGAGATATTGATAATAGTAGGTTTGCTACGACGTGCTGCCTTGAAAATGGTATTAATAATCTGAATGTGCACTGAGATACCCCCACAAGCACACACATCAGGGTCAACCTCAATTATAGTATTGGCAACTATCTCATCTACTGTTCCCTTAACATGGTTTAGGTTGAGTGTATGGACATTCTTTCCAGCCTGTTTTAAGGCAGATGAAATATAGAGTGTACCTAGAGGCATATCATAGGCTGTTACTGTGTTGGCATTGATTCGTGGTAGTATTAGAAGTATTTTCATAGAGTTGATCCTAGAAACGGCAGTTAGCTGCGCACATCTGATCTAACTTTTTACCATTTAGGTTAAGAATAACAGAATAAAATATATCACCTGAAGCTGATCGGGACTTGTTCTATAATTATTTCTAAACCAATATGTTATACTGTACACTTAACGCTATTTGCCGTTTATGTATTAAGCAAACCATCAGTGTACAGATCGATTTTATGATTTGCAAATTACATGGATAAGCCCTAAGACAAATACCAAACCTAGAAAATTACTGCTTGAAAACCTAATCTATATCTATAAATTACGTGACAAGCTTTTGAGCTACCCTCTGCTTGCCCGGATGTTTCATAGTTTTACCATTTTTAAACTTACGATAAGGTCACAAAATGGATAGTACTGAGAGCGAACAACAACAGAGGCTTGTTGACAACCCAAACAGTGACAATGCTCAAGATGCACTACATAAAGCAATATCATTTCATAGAGCAGGCCAACTAAGTGAAGCAATACATTGGTATAAAAAAAATCTAACTTTTAACCCTAATGATACAACATCTCTCTCTAACATGGGGGCTGCGCTACAAAGTCTGGGCAGACTCCAAGAGGCTGTCACCTGTTATAAACAGGGGATAGCTATTAATCCAGATTATGCGAATAATCACTCAAACCTTGGCGTGGCTTTGCAGGAATTAGGGCAACTAGATCAAGCTATTAGTTGCATGCAAAAAGCAACAACCCTTAAAACAGATTTTGCCGATGCTTACTCTAATCTTGGTGATGTCTTACGAGAAAAAGGTGAGCTAGAAGATGCTGTTATTAGTTGCAAAAAAGCCATAGCCATTAAGCCCGACTTTGCCCAAGCATACTCCAATCTTGGTATCGCTTACCAAGAACAAGGTAAATTTGAAAAAGCTATTGAAAGTTACCGCAAAGCTATAGCAATTCTACCAGATTATACCATTTGCCACAATAATCTTATCTGCTGCTTAGATCTATTTTCTCAAAAACCAGATGACCTTTTTCAAACTGAGCGAATTAAATGGGCTGAACAACACGCAGCTCCACTAAAAGTTCACTGGCCATCTTTTACAAGCATTCCAGACCCTGAAAAAAAACTACGTATTGGTTATGTTGGTTCTGATTTTAAAAACCATTCGGCAGCTCACATATTTGGTCCTATGTTGTTAAATTATGATACTGAAAAATTTCAGGTATTTTGTTATGTTGGCAACAAGGTAGTGGATGGTTTTACAAGATCGTTTAAAGAAAAAGCAACACATTGGCTTCCTGCCTGGCAAATGGATGATGAAACTCTGGCAAAAGAGATCAAAAATGATGGAATAGATATTCTTGTCGACCTTGCAGGACACACAACAGGCAACCGTTTGTTGGCTTTTGCAAGGAAACCAGCCCCAATACAGCTCACAGCTTGGGGCTACCCCCTTGGTACTGCCATGGAAGCAATGGATTACATCTTAGCAGATCCAATTGTTATCCCATTGTCAGAGCGCAAAAAATATACAGAGCAGATTCTTGATATTTCTTGTGTAATTCAAGCCACTCCTACCATTAAATTTCCTGAAATAACTGAACTACCTTTTACAAAAAATGGCTACATTACATTTGGTGCGTTTAACCGTGTTGAAAAATACAACCAAGATCTATATAAAA
>JADFYX010000357.1 GCA_015232795.1 Magnetococcales bacterium | reverse complement strand
ACCAATGAAACCCTGTGGTTCAGGGATAACTCATTTTTCAATGGTTTAACTGATGTTATCATTCCACAATTAATAGAACTTTCTAAAAAACAGTCTAAGGTCCGTATCTGGTCGGCAGCCAGTTCAACAGGGCAAGAACCCTACTCCGTTGCCATGCTGATTGATCATGTTGGACGCAAGAAAAATATTAATTTTGATATAAATAAATTTTCAATTCTGGGTACCGACATCTCCCCAACAGCCCTGCAAAATGCTAAAATGGCCCGTTACAGTCAAATGACTATTTCCAGGGGTATGCGTAAAGATTTTCTGGCAAAATATTTCGTCAAACAAGGGGCGGTTTATGAGGTAGCCCCCAACATTCGCAGTATTGTCACTTTCAAACCGTTCAACCTTAAGGACAGTTTCCGTACTCTAGGAAAGTTTGACCTTATTTTGTGCCGAAACGTTTTGATCTATTTTTCAGATGACTTTAAAAGCCAGATTTTTACAAAAATGCGCAGCACTTTGTCCCAAACCGGATATTTAGCCATAGGAGCTTCTGAATCACCTCGTGGTCTTACCACAGATTTTAAACAGGTTCGAGCAGGCCAATCCGTACTGTAGCAGGGAGGCTAATGAGTTATACTGCAGATTGTAAGTACAAATTATATGAATGTTTGGGTTTACTGGATACTCTAGACACTAATATAGCTTGGCATATTAGGATCACTAAATGAAACTACTAACTATTGACGATTCCAAAACCATGCGCCGCATAATTAAAAGTGTTGGTGCTACTTTGGGTTATGAGGTTTTAGAAGCGGAACACGGCCTGCATGCCTTAGAAATTCTTAGGTCTAGTTCTGATGAAATAGGGCTGATCATGTTGGATTGGAATATGCCCGGTATGAATGGCCTCAAAGTATTGCAAATAATCAAGGCATCTGACGCATGGAAACATATACCTGTGATGATGGTAACAACTGAAAGCGAAAAGGGCCACATTATACAAGCGATAAAATGTGGTGCAATTCAATATGTAACAAAACCGTTTGCCCCAGAAGCCCTGGCTAGTAAAATAATGGAATCCTTGGGAATGGGTGAAATCTAAAAATCAGGAGTCACATCGTGAGTGAAAATGAGAATAATAAAAAGTTAGATATTAGCCAGAGACTACTGGAGTGTATGCAACTTTCAGTGATGGATACCTTGTCTACAATGGCCCTCCTTGATACAACCCCTCTAGACACCAAGACTTCTGATATTTTCAACTGTTCTATCCAAATAGGTGGCTTGATCCATCTTTATGGCAAGCATGAAGGTATGATTGCCGTATTAGGTGAGCGTTCCATCATGATTGAGATTATATCCAAAATTATCTGCCTTCCCATTGAGGAGATGGTAGATGATGATATTTTTGATGGGATGTGTGAAATTGTAAACATGATTGCTGGTGGGATGAAGAGTAAAGCTGGTCTCAAAACCAATGCGAAACTTGCTCCCCCGATTGCCATTATAGGAAGCAAATGTCAAGCCCATTGGAAGACCAGTCGCCCTACATATATAACCACATTTCAGACAGAAATTGGCAACTTTCAGGTACATACCAGCGTTTGAAACTGTTGTTGTTAAGCCAGAGGGTTTGCTTATCACCCAACATTCTTCATTAAAAACTTACTTTTATAATTCGTTTATTGTATGTTGAAACATTTTTTTAAGACATTTAATAAAGGTAGATGACAAGGTGTTAACAAAAAATAAATTACAATATTAACATCTAATTTTAATATTCAAGTTAATGCTACACTATAAGCTATACTGACTGTAACTTTTGGTAATTTAATATTAGCTACCATAATTTGGTAAACATTTACAAATGGAGCTTAAATGAATATTAACAAGATGCGTATTGGGAATAAAATTATAGGTAGCTTTGCTATTGTCGGTGTTTTGTTTGCATTTGTTGTGTGGCAATTCGACAGGTCATCAAACTCCACAGTTTTTCAGTTTGATCAGTTGCTGGAGGTTACAATAGCCAAGCAAATCCACTCATTGAACCTAGACCGGATCATGTTACAGGCCCGTAGGAGTGAAAAAGATTTTCTCATACGCAAACAAACCAAATATCGTGACAAAGTTTCCGAGTTAGTGAACAAATTTCACCAAGAGGTCGAACAACTTATCCAGAATGAACAACGGGCCGGAAATTTTGCAGGCGTAGAGCATGCCAAAGATATGGATGCCAATATGGCTAGTTATGGTGATGCATTTTATGCTCTTGTATCATCATGGGAACACAAAGGACTTACCAGTTCCGAAGGACTCCAGGGAGATTTCAGAAACACCGCCCATGAACTGGAAGCAATCCTGAAAAATCTTGATGTTTCAGAGTTGGTTGAGACACAACTTCAACTCCGCCGTTCTGAAAAGGACTTTCTGGCGAGAGGTGATGACAAATACATAAAAAAACATGTCGCATATATGGAGCAATTTCATAAGCAATTAGAAACATCAACCCTGAATGAAAAATTAAAAACTACTATAAAAAGTGATCTACGCAACTACAATAATGCCTTTATTTCTACTCTCAGAGAGTACAAAAACGATAGGAACGTAACCAAAACTACCCTCTCCAACCTCAGTGAACAAGGAAGGATTTTAGAATTATTATTAAAAACACATTATGTCAGCAGTGTTTTTAAAGATTATCTGCTTGTGCGCCGTCATGAGAAAGATTATCTACTGCGAGGCAGCGAAAAATATATCAGCAAAATCGCAAAACAAATCGCCAAAATCCAATACAATCTTGATAAATCCCTACTTTCACCTGAAGACAAAGCCGCGATCAAGAATGATCTCAACAAATATTTAATCTCATTCAATAATCTTGTCGCTGAAGACCAGAAAATTGCCTCTCTCACACAGAAAATGCGTGAAATGGTGCATAA
>JADFYX010000356.1 GCA_015232795.1 Magnetococcales bacterium | reverse complement strand
TGGTGCATAAAATCGAACCCCAGATAAAAAATAATCTTGAAGAGGTGGATAAAGCAGTTAAACAATCTGTTGTTGACAACAAGAAAAACGTAAAATCAGAACTGTCTTTGGCATTATCTGTTGCCGTTATCACAATAATAGCAGGCTCTATTTTAGCGTTTTTTTTATTTCGCAATATCATATCAATACTCCGGGAACAAATTACACTTCTTGCCTCTGTAAATTCAAAACTGAATGACTCCTCATCTGACTTGGAAAAGCTTGCTGAAGAGATGTCAGATGGTGCTAATGATCTCAGCAACCAAGCTTCTCAGGCCGCTTCTGCTGCTGAGGAGATGAGTGCCAACATGTCAACAATTTCTGCGGCAACTGAAGAGATGAGTGCCAACATGAACACCGTTTCTTCTGCTGCCGAAGAGATGAGTGCCAACATGTCAACTATTGCCTCTGCAACTGAAGAGGCAAACATCAATTTAGAGAGTGTCTCCAACGGTGGCGGGGAAGCTAAAAGCAATATGGAACAGGTGGAAGATGCCGCCCAACGTACCAGCAGCAATGTTGGTACTGTAGCTTCGGCTGTTGATGTGCTATCTGGCTCTATTGGTGAAGTACGCAGTCGTTGTGAAAAGGCTACAAGGGAGGCAGAAGAGGCTAAAACAAGTACCCATGACACTTTTTTGATAATGGAAAAGCTGGGGAAATCTGGTCGTGAGATAGGTAAAATGGTAGATGTTATCAACAGTATAGCCGAACAGACAAATATTCTTGCCTTAAACGCCTCTATTGAGGCTGCAGGCGCAGGAGAAGCAGGAATGGGCTTTGCGGTTGTCGCCAATGAGGTAAAACAGTTGGCCCGACAAACCAGTGAGGCCACACGCATGATCTCCGACCAAATCGACGAGATTCAAGCCAACACTGATGCTGCCGGAACTGCCACCCACAAAGTTGGAGAGATAGTCTCGCAATTAGGCGAGGCAAACAATGACATTTTGGTCGCGGTTAATGAGCAGAACAGTACTGTAGATGAGATCTCCAACTCCATGGGAGGCGTCGCCAACGAGACTGACGGTGTTACCAAAATGGTTAAGGAAGCAACAAATAGCATTGGCGAAATTTCCCGTAGTGTTCAAGAGATTTCTGTTGGTATCGGCGAAGTAACTCGAAGTGTAAGTGAGGCTACCTTAGGTGTTGAAGAGATGACCCGCTCAATATCAGAGGTATCTGGTGCAAGCGGTGAGATTTCCCGCAATGTTACAGAAACATCTCAAGCCTCCGTTGAAGTAGCTAAGACCATGGGTGAAGTGGATAGTATGTCCAATGGGATCAATAAAATGAGTAAAATAGTAGATAAACAATCTAAAACTATATTTGAAATTACCAAAGAGCTACAAGACTCTATGGTAGAGTTTAAGAAACAGGTAGATGGGTAATTTTTATATAATTATTTAGCGAACAAGCTCTTGAATTATTATGAAATATAGTTCATACTGTCCAGATGATTAACAAAGACTGTTCATTGATTAGCTCATTATATAATAGCTGATTAATTTTTTCAACAACAGCAAAAGGAGAGGGATGTGTCAGAGTCATCAGGAATGCTGGGAAACATTCGAATAGGTGTCAGAATTGGAGCTGGTTTTGGTATAGTGTTACTTACCTGCATAATACCATTGGTGGTTATGTTGGGAAATCTGACTGACATGCACAAGGAGATAGAACTGCTGGAAAAAGACAGCCTGCCTTTTGCTCTGACAGCCGATAAGATGGTAACTGATGCCACCACTTTAAATTTATGGATAACAGATGTGGCTGCATCCCATAATTTCGATGGCCTGAAAGATGCTGATGAAGCTGCGAATGAATTTAGGAAGGGATTGAACAAATTCCGCGAAATGTACAGGAAAGAAAACGATAGCAATTCACTTAGGGAGTTGGATGATCTGAGTGAAGCATTCGAAAGAACCTACGTGAATGGTAAAAAAATGGCCACCGTTTATGTAAAAGAGGGCGTTGCTGCTGGCAATATCCTCATGGGAAGTTTTGATTCTGATGTCGAGAGCCTCAAAAAACTTGTTGGCAAATTGCGCGACGGTCAGGTCAATGAAGCTCAAGGAGCTATACACTCCATTGAGGGCTCTATGACAAATTCAGAAGAAGTGGCTATCACCATGAGCACTCTGGCTCTGATTTTGTGTGTGGTAATTGCCTTCTTGATTATCAGAAACATAACCACAACCCTGCGTGGGCAGATAACTTTACTTGGCACAGTCAATGACAAGCTATCAGAATCTTCCGCTGGATTGGGCAGATTGGCTGAGGAGATGTCTGGAGGTGCAGACAACCTTAGTAACCAATCTACCCAAGCAGCATCTGCCGCTGAAGAGATGAGTGCCAACATGCATACCATTTCGGCAGCCACTGAAGAGATGAGTGCCAACATGGCTACTGTCTCTTCAGCAGCAGAAGAGATGAGTGCCAACATGTCAACAATCGCTTCGGCAACCGAAGAGGCAAATATCAATCTTGAGAGTGTCTCCAATGGTGGCGAGTCAGCAAAAGAGAACATGGAACGGGTACAAGAGGCTTCACAACGAACCAGCAGTAATGTCGGTAGCGTGGCTTCCTCAGTAGAGCAGCTATCCGGGTCTATTGGTGGTGTACGTAACCGTTGTGAAAATGCCGCACAAGAGGCAGAAGAGGCAAAAATAAGCGCCCAAGAGACCTTTGTGATCATGGAAAAACTTGGTAAATCGGGACGGGAAATTGGCAAGATGGTAGATGTCATCAACAGTATTGCCGAACAGACCAACATTCTTGCATTGAACGCCTCCATTGAAGCCGCAGGTGCGGGAGAGGCGGGAATGGGGTTTGCGGTTGTGGCCAATGAGGTTAAACAGTTGGCTCGTCAGACCAGTGAAGCCACCAGGATG
>JADFYX010000355.1 GCA_015232795.1 Magnetococcales bacterium | reverse complement strand
TAACGATGAGATAAAACAGGCCAGCCAAGCCAAAGATCATGCGAGAAAACTAGTTGGTAATATTTTATTAGACTCGCGTTTGGGCAAGCAGGTTACATTAGCCCCGGTTAAAGATGCTGTTACGCAAATGGCAGAATCAATGTTTCGTAATCCTGATGCTATTCTCTCTTTAAGCCTTATTAAAAAACGAGATGAATACACTTTTATGCACTCTGTAAATGTCGGGGTTTTCCTCATGTCATTTTGTCGAACCATGGATATGACTGAGAAAGAGATAATATCTATTGGTATTGGTGGTATGCTCCATGATATTGGCAAAATGCATACACCTGAAGAGGTACTTAACAAACAGGGCAAACTCACAGATGAAGAGTTTGCAATCATGAAAGAACATGTGGTTTTCAGCCGCAAGATTTTAGAAAATACTCCAGGTATAGAAGATATCAGCATTCAAGTTGCCGCCCAACACCATGAACGCTTTGATGGCACTGGTTATCCTATGGGTCTAAAGGGTGAAGATATAAACTTTTTTGGTCAAATGGCTGCCATAGTCGATGTATACGATGCCATCACCTCTGACCGTTGTTACCATAAAGGCAACCCACCCCATTTGGCTCTTAAACGGATGTTGGACTGGAGTAAACACCATTTTAATATGGATCTTTTCCAAAAATTTATCCAGTGTGTCGGTATCTATCCCATGGGGACTCTAGTACGATTGGAAAACGATTTAGTCGGTGTGGTTCTCCGCCCCAATAAAGAGAGCCTGCTCCACCCTGTAATAAAGGTGGTACTAAACGCAAAAACCAAAAAACTTGTGCAGCCAAAAGAGTTAGACCTCCTTGCCTTTAAAGATGCAAAAAAAGACAAAATAAATGCTGGCTTTGCCATTGCTGGAGCTGAACCCAATACAAAATGGAATATCAACCCAGCAAAATATATGGCTGAGCCACAACTTTATAAAGATAGTGTTTAGGACCGCAAAAATGCTAAAAACCAACCTGCTCTGTCAGGCAAAATTTCACACAACATTCACATTTATCTGGTTCTGTTATATGCTGTGGAGGTAGTTTGCATCAATTATTTAAATAGTAGGCATAATGAACCATCCACTGCTAAAGTCTCTTGCCCCAGTTTTAGAACAATCCACTACTGGCACTATAGCCACAATTGGCAATGTACCGGACGGCTCTCTGGCTTGGCTTACCGCCCTGCTGTCCAGAGAGTCACAACACCCTCTGGTTTTAGTTACAGGCAAAACCAGTCGGGCGGAGGCTCTTTATAGGGAGCTGTTGTTTTTTTCCGAGCAAGCAGGTCCAACCTTGTCTCTGCTCCCCTTTCCAGCTTGGGAGACCCTCCCCTTTGAAAAGCTGTCACCTTTTCCTCCTCTTGTGGGAGAGAGAGTTACCACCCTTTTCCGCTTAACGCAGATGGCTGGTCTCGGTCCGGTTTTAGCTGAAGATGAAGCTGGCCATAGCCGTGGAATTGTCATTACCACACCACGGGCTTTAATGCAGCGATTGCTGCCGCAAAAGCTATTAACCAAGCACGGTTTTTCTATTACCACTGGTGATCAACTCGACCTCCCAGCTTTTCGTACTTTTCTCACCACTGCCGGTTATTATTCCGCATCTCAAGTTGTAGAACCTGGTGAATTTTCCGTACGGGGAGGAATTCTCGACTTTTTTCCTCCCGGTCATGAAGACCCGGTACGTATAGAGCTGTTTGGGGATGAAGTTGAAACCCTGCGTCTTTTTGACCCCGTTAGCCAACGCTCAACAGACCGTATTCAAAAGGTACAAGCCCTACCTGTTAGTGAAGTTTTACTCAATGACGATACTATCAAACAATTTCGCACTAACTTTAGGCATGTTTTTGGTGGTGCTAGCTCTAACTTAGACATCTACAAAGAGATATCAAATGGCAATAAAGTCCAGGGTATGGAACATTTCCTCCCGCTATTTTATGAAGAGACCCAAACTCTGTTTGACTATTTACCAGATGGCAGCAACTTTATTTTGGATGCCAACACCAACAGTGAGATGGAACTTTTTGCTGCAGAAATTGCACAACGCCACCAACGTCTAAGCCAGGAAGATTCAGAACAGACCCAACCCCTCTCAGTTAATTATCATCTGCCTCCAGAACATTTATATCTAACCACTACAGAAATTCAAAAATATCTGACCCGTTTCAAGGTTTTACAAACTGACCCCCATAAGCCTGAGCAGGCTAAATCTATGGGGTTTAGCCAAACCCCGGACTTTGTTGCCCAAGCCAATTTAAACCAAGATGAAAAAAATCGGCCTGCTCTTGAACGCGCAATACTGTTTATTAAAAACGGTCAGACAGAGGGCTTAAAAATTTGTGTTGCTGTGCGTACCATCGGCCAACGTGAACACCTGCGTGAAACCCTGGAAGATAACAAAATTGTGGTTGCAGACGCCCTAAACTGGGAGCTTGCATTAGCTGCCCCTGCTGGCCCTGTGCGTTTGGTTATTGGTGACGTAGACAGGGGATTTATCCACAACCGCTTTGGTATAATAATGCTCACAGAGGGGAGCATATTTGGCACCAAAGTACGCAGAAGACAACTTGACCAACGCTATCTGGACCAACTATTAGCTAGCTTTGCCGACTTAAAAGAGGGAGATTTAGTGGTCCATAACGACCACGGCATAGGTCGCTTTGGAGGTCTCCACTCTTTGGATGTGGGACAAATTCACAACGACTTTCTTCTTATCTCCTATTCAGGGTCAGATAAGCTATACGTCCCGGTAGAAAACCTGGATAGGGTGAGTAAATATTCTGGTGCTGACGAGTCACCCCTTGATAAACTTGGGGGCAATAAATGGAAGGCCACCAAGCAGAAGGAAAAGAAAAAAATCTTGGAGATGGCAGCAGACCTGGTTGCACTGCAAGCCCAAAGAGAG
>JADFYX010000354.1 GCA_015232795.1 Magnetococcales bacterium | reverse complement strand
CCAGTAAACAATTGGGTGGGCTTCACGAGGATTGTGACCGAAATGGAGAACCATATCGCTCAACTCAATATCTTCATAAGCCAGTGGTGGGGTATCAGAACCCAAGGTGGCAAAGTAGGCTGTCACCGCAGAAGTCATACACATCCGGGCGTTTGCCTCAATGGTGGTAGAACCAAGAACACCCTTCATGAACATATTTTCTAGATATTGACCTTCAACTGTCAACTGACCAGAACCGTAGAGAGCAATTGAGTTGCCACCATATTTTTTTGCCAAATGGGCAACTTTATGGGCAATCATCTCCTCAGCTTCGTGATAAGAGACACGAGTAAAATGTTCGGAATCAAAAGAACCTTTGGACTTGGTGATATATTCCAGATTACCATGGCCTGGTTTTTTCCACTCTTTCCAAACATCCTTACGTACCCAAGGATCACCCTCTAGACGATCTACATAAATTGGTTCAGCAGCGGTCAAACCCTTAATACACTGCAAACCAAAATTGGTAGGATGATCTTTATCAGGACGCATAGAGACAATTTTGTCATTTTCAACTTGGATAATTGTTCCACAGCCAACACCACAGTAAGGACATGCAGCAAGAGCTGTAGTACGGGTTGCGCTCTCTTCAACAGTGGCGGCTTCCAGCTCAGGATTTTCCTTTACCATCAAACCAGCACCAGATGCAGCACCAGCCAAAAAAGCACTGCCTTTGAGAAAATTACGCCGCCCTAGATTATTGCGATCACGTTTCATATTTTATTTCTCCACCCAAAAAAGGGGTTTATTTTTAAGTCAAATCAGATCTACACAAAACTCAAACAAGGGGAATTTACTCTTCATCCTTGCTGGGAACGGTACGCATGTAGGTAATGATATCGTCAATCTCTCTGTCTGTAAGGTTAGCCAAACCAGATGGACCTTGCAGCCCCCGCATACGGGTATTAGAGCGACCATGACGAACAGTTTCACGAATAAAACCGTCACTTACAGTATTTAGAAAACCAGCTTTGCCAATAGCAGTACCAGTACCACCAGACTCGTAGCCATTACCGTTTACGCCGTGGCAGGTAGAGCAGATATCAGCAAACCACATCTTACCTAAACGCTCATCACCATGGGCATCAGGTTGAGCATCAATCTGTTCTCCACGGAATGGTAAAGTAGCTTGAGAACGTATATAGGCCACTACATTGTTGATATCTTGCTTGCTCAATATCTCGCCAAAGGCAACCATGCTGGTTCCCGCACGACCACTTGCAATGGTCTTGGTAAGAAACTCACTAGATGCCATGCTGAGAAACTCAGGATTAGATAACGAGGGAGCTACTCCTGGTTGACCAATAGCATCAGCTTGATGACATGCAACACAATTTTCTACAAATACTGCTTTACCTTTTTGCACCTTCTTCGCTGTCATAGCAACGCTAGGAGATTTATCAGCAGCAATAGCTGCCCCGCTATGGGAATTGCATCCAGCCAAAGCTAGAAATCCTAAGCATGCGAACACACCAAACTTCTTTCTTTTAAGTATCATCCTGTTCCCTCCATCAAAAGATATCCCAAAAATCAAATTTTCTATATTTCTGATAAAAAAGAACGACATATTCTGGTTTGCCGCCCCTATATTGTTTTTAACTTTATTATTGCTAATAAATACACACACATATTTTATTGATGCTGAAACTACAGAATTGAAATTGTTATTTTGATTGCGCTAAGTACAATTTAAAACTTTAAACTAACCTAGCAGATAAGGCAGGAATATTATAGCGTTAACCATTGATTTTGTTGTCTTCATAGACATGAAAATGTTGTCATTGCATGTACTACAATGCGTAAATTTTCTACTACAACTCGGAAGGGTTACTCTTGAATATTATGATTGATGAAATAGCGCATCAACTCGGAATTATTCTTGAATTTCATTTTTTTCATAATACGAGAACGGTAGGTGCTTACAGTTTGTGGACTAAGGGAGAGAGAGTCGGCGATTTTGGAGACAGCTTTTCCACTGCCAATTTGACAAAAAACCGTAAATTCACGATCAGAAAGAATTGAATGTTGTGGCAGGTCAGGATCTGCATCCCAAGAGCCAAGAACCAGATTAGATACCTCTTTGCTAAAATAACGTTTTTGGGCAAATACCTCCCTAATAGCATCTAAAAGAACAGATGGGTTGGAATCTTTAGTCAAAAACCCGGCTGCTCCTGCCTTGAGAAACCGTAGAGCAAGGATATCGTTGTCATGCATGGTGAGTATCAAAATTGGCAGGCGTGGCTTTTGCGAATGTACTCTTTTTACAATCTCAAGGGAGCTTTTCCCCGGCATGGAAATATCTAAAAGAACAACATCCCACTCTTCATGAAGAACCCGTTGCAGAATAGAGTCACCATTATCCTCTTCTCCTACCAAGACTATATCATCAGTTGTTGAACAGATAAGTTTGATGCCCTCACGGAACATAGCATGATCATCTGCAATAATTACACGAATCATAGCTCTTCAATCCTATCCTCTGGCAGTTTGGGAACACTGGCAATTATTACAGTGCCTTTATTAGGAGCAGTGGTAATTGTGAGTTTTCCACCATGCTGTTTGACACGCTCTGTCATACCTGGAATACCAAGGTTGCGAAAACTATTTTTTAATTTTTCTTTATCAAATCCAACACCGTCATCCTCAATTAGCAAACGTACTTCATCTCTGTCTAGATAGAGTCCTAAGACAATATTTTTGGCATTGCCATGTCGCCCTGCATTTGTTAATGCCTCCTGTCCAATACGATAAAACATATGCTCACGTGTCTTTTCCATTCTAACATTTTGCGAATCTGGCAATAAAGTGTAAGTGGCAGCAAAATGTTTCTGATTTTCAAACATTTCCCATTCAAGTGCCGTTAAAACTCCAAACTCTTCCAAATTAATAGGGTTCAGTGAGTTA
>JADFYX010000353.1 GCA_015232795.1 Magnetococcales bacterium | reverse complement strand
AAACCATATAAACCCAAAAAAAATATTCCCCCGTCCATGGGCAGGATTGTTGATAGGTTGTGTGCTGTTATCGGCTTGTCAATCATCAAACATTCAATCTTCAAAAGACCATTTTTTACGACCTACTGATCCACCTTATCGTCATAACACTATGTTAAACCCTGCTTTTAACAGGATGACACCACCCGATGAAAAGCCAAAAGCAGAGGTTCCAGACGAAGTTTATACCATTACCGTCACTGAAATGTCAGTTAGAGACCTGCTTTTTGCCTTAGCCCGTGATGCTGGAGTGAATATTGACATCTATCCTGGCATTGATGGCAAAGTTACCCTTAGCGCAATTGACCAAACACTGCCGCAAATTTTAGACCGGATCGCCAATCAGGTATCAATCCGCTATGAAATAAATGAAGGCACCATCATTATATCTCCAGATATGCCCTATCTGAAGATTTATGAGGTGGATTACATCAATATTGTGCGCTCATCAAAAAGCTCTAACGATGTATCAACAAAGCTCTCAAATGCCAATCTCAATGCTTCAGGTAATTCTGCTGATGATGACTCCAACATGTCAACCACCAGCCTTAGTACAGATACCACCAATAACTTCTGGAAGACACTCGCTAGTAATATTGAGACTATCTTAAACCCTGGAGTAACTGACAAATCTGCTGAGCCTGTAAAACCTGCGAAGACTAATTCAGAAGGTGCAGATGATCTAATAGGCCTGACACCAGAGCAGTTTGCCCAAGAGAATGCTAATAAAGCAGCACCTGCAACTCCAACAGTGCCAAAATCCGGCATCATGGCTTTAAATTCAGAATCCGGGCAGATATCAATTTATGCCTCTTCTGCTCAACATGAAAGGATTCAAGAGTTGCTTGATGCCACTTTGGGAAGCGCACACAGGCAGGTGATGATTGAATCTACTGTTGTTGAAGTTGAGTTGAGCGACCGTTTCCAAGAAGGTGTTGATTGGGACATGATGTTCAATGCAGCTAGCGATATTGGCTTAAAAGGTATTTTTTCCAATGCAGGAGAGCTATTCACTCTCGGTCGTGACCCCAATCCTTCTAGTGCTGTCACCTCGACAACCGCTATTAGGGCAGCTATTAAAATTTTGGAGACATTCGGTAATACCAAGGTTCTCTCAAGTCCAAAAATCACAGCTCTAAATAATCAACCAGCTATGCTAAAAGTAGTACAAAACAAGGTGTTTTTCACCATGAAATCCACCACTTCATCTACAAGTGTTACTGGAGATACCAATACCATTACCTCAACACCAACATTTGACACTAAAATTCACACTGTACCTGTTGGTCTGATTATGAGCGTTACACCGCAGATCTCTAAAGATAGTATCGTCACAATGAATGTTCGCCCAACCATTACCAGAATTACCCAGGAGATAGACGATCCTAACCCAGCCTTAAGAGCAACAACTGCAAATGGATTGGGAACAGACATCTCCAGCCCTATCCCTGAGATTGAAGTCAAGGAGATGGAGACTGTTATGCGTATCCACAGTGGTCAGGTTGCTGTTATGGGTGGATTGATGCAGGACAAAATAGAGAATACCTCTAATGGTATTCCTGGGCTTGGCAAACTTCCAGGTCTTGGTTTCCTATTTAGCCATAAAGATCGGACTGTTACAAAAACAGAGTTGGTTATCTTCCTACGTCCTGTCATCGTTGACCATGACTCACCAAAAACCCGCCGCAACATGATGAGTCAAAACCAAAGACAGCAAAATAGTGCGCCCATAAGCAACCAGCCACAGCATATGGTATCTATGCAGCCCCAAGAAGATGTTGCACCTGGTTATCAAAATATGGTTAATGCACCAATGGCACCCGGTATGGTTCCAGTTCAGGCACAGGGTGGATCATATCTAGACTTCACCAATCAACCAAGACAGTTTGCCAACCGTCAACAGCATGTTGGGAGTGGTATCGCCCCTCCTCCGGCGCAACAACAAACAGCGCCGCCTCCAGGCTATCAACCTGCTGCTTATCAAGTTCAAACAAGACAGCAGACACCAGCTAATGCACCACCTCCTGGTTTTCAACAAGCACCAGCTTATCCAGTGCAAGCCAGACAACATATACCGAATGCTCCGGCTTCAGCTAATGAGCAGAACCAAAATAACGGTTTTTTTGTTGACCTAGGTTCATATCTTGAGCAAACCCATGCGGATGATATTCAGAGAAAAATCAACGCCATTGGTTTGCCAACTCAACAAGATGCTTCATTGGTTAAAGGTCAGACCTACCAAAGAGTACGTTCTGGTCCATTTCCCAACCAAGATATTGCAGCCCAAGCCATGGCTAAAATAACCAATTATACTGGCATTCAGGCCCGTGTATCGCGTTTCTAACCTGTTAAATAGTTACAAAAAAAACCCCGGCACTACCATGCCGGGTTTTTTTTTTGCCCTGCAAAGCAGTACGCATAAACTTGCTTTTTGTAGTATAAATAATATATAATCAAGTATGGTTTCTATACTAGGAGAAACGAGTATGTATCGAAAACCCCTCAAACTGTTTGCTATTTTATCATTTATTCTTACGACAACCTGGAGTAATACTGGAATAAGTGATGACGATATTGTCCGCATAAAGGGTTCAGATACTTTAGCAGATGTAGCAAATGAGTGGGGTGAAGTTTATAGCGAAAAAAACCCAGGAACTACCGTAATTGTTTCTGGTGGGGGTTCTGGAAACGGTATTGCTGCCTTGATAAACGGCCATGTTGAGATAGCCAGCACCAGTCGAAAACTCCGTAAAAGAGAAAAATTGTTAATCCAGAAAAAGTTTGACTCCAAACCCTTTGCCATACAAGTCGGGCTAGATGCCTTATCAATATTTGTCAATAATAACAATCCTATAAACGGCATCTCCATATCACAACTCGCGGGTATTTACGGTAAAAAATCAAAATATAACA
>JADFYX010000352.1 GCA_015232795.1 Magnetococcales bacterium | reverse complement strand
TGCTTTTTGAAAGTATAAACATGACTTGCAAAGATCAATTTTGCTGCTATGTATCTTCTTAAGGTATTCAATACCGGGAAAGTTACATTTTGTTCCCTCGACTTCCCAGCACTGTCTATCATCTGCTAACGTATACATAACACAATCTTTTTTGTGACAATCAAAAAATTCATTACAACGTTCCATTTTACTGCCTCTATTATTACGATATATCTATTTGTTTTATTTGCATAACACCAATTTAAGGAGAAGTATCTCTCCTCTTACATCTATAGCAATCAACCAAAACGGCGACTATGTTGGCTCATTCTAGCAATAAAACAACAAAATTGTTAACATAAAATTTACATCTCTTGGATTTCCAGGTTTTTACTGTACAGATTGATTTATCGTTTATATATTGGTGGTGGTGGTGAAAGATGTTAACTAAATTTGTTAATCAAGAGGGAGAAATAGATAGTGGCATCTGCTAAACCACTGGTACTGTTCTCACATGGTAAAGAAGGTACACCAAATGGGAATAAAATAGTGCAATTAATGGCTGTGGCAACTAGCTTTGGATGTCATAATATTAGCGTTGATTATAGAAATATTGCCTCACCAGACAAAAGAGCTGACAAATTATTAGACAGACTAAAAGACCACCCTCCTCCACTGGTATTAGTTGGTTCTAGTATGGGTGCGTATATCTCTATAGTTGCCTCTAAATTGCTAAATCCCAAGGGACTTTTCTTGTTGGCTCCCGCACTCTATTTACCAGGATACAACAATCAAGACCCTACCCCTCACGCAAATATTACGACTATAATACATGGTTGGAATGATGAGGTTGTTCCAGTAGCTAATGTGATGCGGTTTTCACAAAAGCATAAAAATAGAGTTCATTTTCTTGATGCTGATCATAGGTTATTAACGGCTATGCCAATTATCAAGAGTATGTTCACCTTGTTTTTAGATGAAATACTGACAAGTTTTATCAAAGAAGAGAGTAAATTTGTCGATAAAAAGGACAATAATTATGGATGAATCAAAGAAAAAAGAGCTGCTTTTGAAGCTTGAGGCCAGTCGTAAAAACTATAAACTTCAGCTACCAAGCAAAATAAAAAAAATTGAAGATACCTGGGAATTACTGGCAAACAATCCCTGGGATAAAGAGCGATTTAACACTTTTCATCGTATGGTCCATACCATTGCAGGCTCTAGTGGTACCTTTGGCTTACCAGAGGTGGGAGCGGTAGCCAGACAAGTTGAAATATTAGTTAAAAATCAGCAGGAGTTGGATGAAGAACCATCCCCACAACTGCGAGAACAAATTTTTAATGGAGTTATGCTCCTTGTTTCAACTACTAACAACGCCCTGCAAACAAGCACAGAACCTCCTCCGGCTTCCAACACTTCAGAACAACAAGGCAGTTCACAAATAAGTCGTGAAGAAAATATATTAATCTATTTAGTAGAAGCAAATGAGAAGTTATCAGATGACTTAGCCACACAAATAAGCCATTACGGCTATTCTGTGAAAACTTTCTCTACTTTATTACTGTTTAAAGAAGCAATTAAGATAGCTGAACCTGCTATTATTCTAATGAATATTATTCTTCCTGATGGTGATGGCTGTGAACTTTTGGGTAATATTCAGAAAAATAGACCGTCTCCTATTCCCACTATATTTTTAGCTGAACAGAGTGATTTAACTGCCAGATTAAAAGCAGTAATGGCGGGTGGCGAAGCATTTTTCACCAAGCCTGTGAATGTAACAGATCTTGTTGACAAGCTGGATAATATTGTTGAAGTAGACGATAAAGAGCCTTTCCGTATTCTTATTGTTGATGACTCCGTATCAATGGCCCAATTTTTCTCCTTGGTTCTACAACAAACAGGTATGGAGACAGTTGTTGTTAATGACCCACTCAAAGTAATGGAACCTCTCGACGATTTTAGACCAGACCTTATCCTTATGGACCTCTACATGCCTGGATGTTCAGGGCTTGAACTAGCAAAAGTAATTCGTCAGCAAGAGGCATTTGTAAGTGTACCCATTGTCTACCTTTCTGGTGAAACAGATTTAAAAAAGCAACTTGCTGCAATGAGCTTAGGTGGTGATGATTTTCTCACCAAACCCATACAACAGGAACATTTGGTACTGTCTGTCACCTCAAGGGTAAAAAGATCTCGCACATTAAGAAACTTTATGATTAGAGATGGTCTTACAGGACTGTATAATCATACTCAAACAAAAGAGTTTCTTGATATGGAAGTCGAGCGGGCAAAAAGAAACAACACGCAACTTGCTTTTGCCATGGTTGATATGGACAAGTTTAAATTGGTAAACGATACATATGGTCATCCCACAGGTGACCGGGTGATAAAAAGTTTGGCAAGACTACTTAGACAAAGGTTACGTAAAAGTGACTTGGTGGGTCGCTACGGAGGAGAAGAGTTTGCAGTTATACTTCCCAATACCGATGCCGAAACTGCCGACAAAGTTTTAAACGAACTTAGAGTCGCCTTTGGTAAAATTGTACATAAATACAAGGAGACTGTTTTTAGTAAAACTTTTTCTTGCGGTGTTGCTATGTATCCAGGACATGAAAGCGGAACAGATATTAACAATGCTGCTGATAGTGCGCTTTATGAAGCTAAAGAGGGAGGCCGTAACCGAGTTGTTTTTGCTAAAAATTCATAATTTAAAAAAGTGTTCATTGATAAAAATAAAACCACTATTTAGGCTTATATCAAATGCACAATGAACACAAAAAAAATGAAATCGTTCTGCAAAAACTTCTTGATATCAGAAAAAATTGGCTAAAAAACCTTCCAGAAAAAATCCAAAAAATAAATGCTTCTTGGAACAGATTAAAAAATGAAGTGTGGGATGACAGCCTGTTTAACAAATTTCACCGTCAGGTTCATACAATAGCTGGCTCGGGTGGAACCTTTGGCTTTCCAGAAATTGGTTTATCCG
>JADFYX010000351.1 GCA_015232795.1 Magnetococcales bacterium | reverse complement strand
CAGGATCTATTGGCTTGGCAACATGTTCATTCATACCGGCTGACAGACATTTTTCCCGCTCACCGGTCATGGTGTGTGCGGTCATTGCAATAACCGGCAGGTTCTCGTAGCGTGGATTGTTTCGTATCATACCGGTAGCCTGGTAGCCGTCCATCTCCGGCATCTGAATATCCATAAATACCAAGTCAAAATCTTGTTTCTTAATTGCTTCAACAGCTTGATAACCATCCACAGTTAATGTAGTTTTACATCCCATCTGCTCCAACATAGCCAAGGCCACCTCTTGGTTGGTCTCATCATCCTCAACCAAGAGAATTGCCAGGGAAGAGGTAAGAATTGGTTTGGAGTCTGCTATTACAGGCAGATCATTAATATCTCCTTGTTCTATGGGAATTTTTATCCAAAAAGAGCTGCCCCTGCCTTCCTTACTTTCGACCCCTATCTCCCCACCCATGGCGTGCACCAGCCGTTTGCAAATATTCAGACCTAAACCAGTTCCACCATAACGACGTGTAACACTGGCATCTCCTTGAGAAAAAGGCTGAAAAAGTTGCTCTTGTGTCGCTTTTGGAATCCCGATTCCGGTATCATTTACAACTATGCAGAGTCTTCTATTCTCCTCTTGCAGATTTTCTAGGGAACACGACAGAGAAACTGACCCTTTTTCAGTAAACTTAACCGCATTACCCACCAAGTTGAGCAGTACCTGACGTAAACGGGCAGGATCTCCTTTTAAAACCTTGGGAACCTGGGGATCTACATCAACTTTAAACAGTAATTTTTTTTCTTGCACTTTTAAAACAAGAAGGTTTTCTATGTTTTCTATTATTGAATTTAATTCAAAACTCTGACTATCAAGCAGTAATTTGCCTGCTTCAATTTTTGATAAATCTAAAATATCATCTATAATGGTAAGCAAGCTGTGACCTGATTTTGTAATGGTATTGATTAACTTTTGTTGCCATGGTGTTGTTGAAGTTTTTTCCAAAATCTGTGCTGTTCCTAAAATACCATTCATTGGTGTTCTTATTTCATGACTCATTGTGGCAAGGAAATCAGTTTTATAGCGATCAGACTGTTTTAACTTCTCGGCTTGTGCAGTTAACTCATTTTGCGCTTGTTGTAGAGTAATATTCCTCTCTTCCAACACCTGTCTGGCTTTTTCCAAATCCTTGGATTGATCTGTAAGCATCTTATTGGTCTCTTGGAGTTTTGCCGCCAACTTTCTTGATTCATTGAGGGCCTCTGCTAAAGGTCGGGCTTGTACCGTTTCAAAAGTCATCGCAATTGTCTTCATAACCTTACCGAGAAATTTAATTTTTTTCTCTTCAGGAGGGTGTAAAAATAACAATTCAACAACACCTTTTCCCACCCCCTCAAAATAGAAAGGGGCTAAAACCATTGTATCTGGGTGAATATTACCCAGACCACTTGATATAGGAGAAAAAGAGTCAGCAAGACCTTTTATAACCGTTGGCTCATGATTTAAAATGGCCTGCCCAACAACACCTTCACCAATTTTAAACGCCTCTTGGGTGTTCACTTTACTTGAAAACGCAATAGAACCTGTTAATTGCAGGGCTTCACCATCATGCAACTTAACTATCATGTACAACAAACCTGATATTGCTTCCAACCGTCGACACAACACTTCAACAACACTATTGGATAATGCAGTAATTGACAATTTGCCTTGCATGGCTTGCCCCAACTCCAAAAGAATATCCTGTTCCCATCTCTTTTGTTGGTTTTCACTATCTACCATAGACAATACATTGGCCATTTTCTTTAGAGCATGACTTAAACGATCCTTTTCAGAACTAGGAGTGATGACAATATCAAATTCACCTTGAGATATTAAATGCGCTTGATGGATGATGGCTTCCATATTGGAGATAATTTGGTTGATAGCTTTAGAGAGTTGGTCCTGTTCGCTACGCAGTTCCAAACGACCAGAAAAATCACCATCTACAACCTGCATAGCCATATTTGCAATATTTCCATAACTTGATGCAATGTTGGTTAGGGCATTGTCCATTTCAGATAGTTCATCAAATGGTCCAAGGTAACTTTCAACAGTTACTTCTCCAACAGATATTGCGTTAGTTCTAGCAACCAACCCTTTAACACGAAAAGCCAAAAACCTGATGGTCAAAAATGCAATTAGCAAACATGACAGTATGGCAAAAACTGCATTTCCAATTCCTATGTTTTGGTTTATAAAAAAATCTCTATCGGCCTGCACCAAAGCAGATTGCATATCACGATCATTTTTTTGCACGAGTTTTTGTAGAGCCAATTCAGATTTATCAAGAAACTGTCTGGCTATGCCAGATGATAGATCAAATGCACGTCTATTAGCATTTTCTTTGGATTTTTCTACAATGACCTGATTGACACTAAAAAATTCATCCGTGAGTTTACGTATTTTTATTAGTATTTCACCCTCAGATTCAGTGGCTAAGGTGTCTAGTTTATCGAGCTGTTTTTTAAGATTATTGCGGAGCAAAGAGATTCTGGCTGAATAACGCTGCATTTCAACTGGAGATAGGGTTAGGATAAGATCCTTTTCAGCCCTATGGATTTTTGAAAGATTACGAATAATTCTATTACCTAACTGAGCTTTTTCTATAGCTATTTGCAAAAGCTTTCTGGCATTATTCAACTCAAATTCATTTTTTTTGATAAATTGGTGAATCCCCCTAAGGGCTATTTCATGTTGGGTTCGGCCACTTTTTCTATACAATATCTTGGATTTATCTTGTTTTCCTTCCTGCACAAATTGCAGAATTTTATCACTTGTCTCAGCATATTTTAACCATTTATTTTTGAAACGTGACAGCAGATCAACCTCTGCACCTTTAACCAAACCTTCAAGTAAGGAGATCTTCTCTTGGATTCTTTGATATGTACTCTCAAAACTTATGAGACGGTTTGTTTCATCCGTTATGACATCTTCAAATAACA
>JADFYX010000350.1 GCA_015232795.1 Magnetococcales bacterium | reverse complement strand
AAAGAATTACATAACAATAGAGTATGCGCACTTTGTTTTGACTCAGCAAGCGAACCAAAATCCGGCACAATCCGCAACAGTTGTTTGATGCCAACCTTTATTGGTTGACTCTGTCTCTTAGAATTTGACTGGGTTTAAAGGTCAAAACCTTACGAGCAGTGATTTCAATCTCTTCACCTGTTTTTGGATTGCGACCCCGGCGAGGCACTTTACTGCGAATAGTAAAATTTCCAAAACGGGGAATTTTTACAGATTCACCCTTTTCTAGCTGTGTACGGATCATCTCGAACACAGAATCAACAAGATCTGCCGACTCTTTTTTCGGCAGATCGATCTTTTGGTAAACAGCTTCAACAATGTCAGCTTTGGTCATGGGCGGCTCCAACTCTTCAAGCAATTTATCAAGTTAATTTTATAATTAAAATGTGTATCAGTGGTACCAGCAAACAGCCATGAATAACAGAATAGGGCTGTTTGATTAAAGTGTCAAGATGATTGGTTTTTTTTGCAGCTTTTAGCGCTGAGTTGCGTTAAATTCATCCCTAACCCTATTTATTATTTCATCAGACAACTTTTGCGTTTCACTATCGGTCAGTGTACGGTCATCAGCCTGTAATATTACCTTTATTGCCAAGCTTTTCTCCCCAGCTTGCATGTGTTCTCCAGTATAGAGGTCAAAAAGGGTAACTTTACGAATTATCTCTCTATCCACTGCAATAATTGCTTCCAAGAATGGTCCTGCAGGTACATTATCGGCTAATAAAAAGGCAAAATCTCGCTCTACAGATTGGTAACGGCTTATGGTCTCCAACCCTTTTTTAGCTGTTTTGTTATCTTTTTGGGGGTGCAAATTTTGGCAAATCAACTCAAACATAAATAAGGGAGCCGCAGCATCCAAACTTTCTTGGATTTGTGGATGTAGCTCTCCTATCCAGCCTATCTCTTTTTTATCCCGCCCTAAACAGACGACGGCTTTACGTCCTGGGTGGAGAAAATCTGGTCCACCGATTTCAAGAGTGCAAGGAGTATCAACAAGACCAGATATCAACCCAAGCATATCTCCCTTAATATCAAAAAAATCTACCTGACGATCTGCTGTGTGCCAGTTTTTTTCACCTATTGCTCCTGTTAAGAGAACTGCAACACGGTCCTCTTCTACAATACCGTCGTTATCGGTAGGGCGAAAAACTCGCCCAACTTCAAAAAGCTTAAGAATAGAATTTCCCCGAGAAAGATTGCGTTTCGCACTCTCTATCAAACCACAAATAAGAGTAGAGCGCATAACCGATTGCTCTTCTGATATTGGATTTAAAAGCGCAGTGGTAGGTACTCCAGGGTCAAACTGCTCTTGCAGAGCCGGACTTACAAAGGCGTAGTTAATAGCCTCAAAATAGCCAAGCCCCGTCATTAATTTACGAATTTTTTTATTAACCGCAACATCAGGGTTGATAACGGGTACATCTACCTCAATACGGGGGAGAGAGGAGGGGACTTTATCATAGCCAAATAGCCGTACAACCTCTTCTAAAAGATCCTCTTCTATAACCAAATCGTGGCGATGGCTTGGAGGTTGAAATTTTTTGTCGTTAGTTTTTTTACAACCTATGCCAATGAGCATCTCCTCCATATCATTGTGAGAAAGGTTTATGCCCCCTAGCTGGTTTATGCGCTCAGGACGGAAAGGAATTGGGGCAGGTTGCTGCCATGTGCCAGTATCTACCATGTTTATGGGGCTAGCACTGCCGCCAGCCAGCTCAATAATAAGCTCTGTGGCACGATCAAGAGCTAGCTCTAGTCCTAGGGGATCGACACCACGCTCAAAACGGTGGCGAGAATCACTTTGAATAGTGAGTGTACGTCCAGTGCGAGCCGTTGTTATGGGGTTGAAATAGGCCGCCTCAAGAAAAATATCCGTTGTGGTGTCGCTTACACCGCTCTCTTCCCCACCCATAATTCCTGCTAAAGCCAATGGTCTGGCTTGGTCGGCAATTAGGGTCATCTCAGGGCTTAAACTACGTTCTACTTCATCAAGGGTGGTTAAAGCTTCACCATCTTTAGCCCGTCTTACTACCAGAGGTAGCTTTAACTGGGCTAAATCAAAGGCGTGGAGAGGGTGGTTTAAGTCCATAAGAATATAGTTGGTGATATCAACCACATTGTTAATGGGGCGTAAACCGACCGATTCTAAACGCTCTTTTAACCAAGCCGGACTAGGGGCAATTTTAACACCACGGATAATCCGTCCCCCATAACGTGGGCAACCCTCATTATCTTCTATTTCTACCTGGGCTATGGTGTCATCAGTAACATCTACAACAGGAATTAAGGGTTTAAGTTGGCTTTTTGTTAGCACCCCTAGCTCACGGGCAATACCACGAATACCAAGACAGTCACCACGGTTGGGGGTTAAATCCAGCTCAAACTGTGTACCGCTACAACCTAGTATGTCGGCAATGGGAGTACCGGGTTCAGCCTTAGGAGGTAGAATTAATATCCCTTCGGCAGAATCAGCCAAGCCTAACTCCGCAACAGAACAGAGCATACCCTCTGAGAGTTCACCACGAATTTTGCCTTTTTTTATCTTAAGGCCATTGGGAAGATTTGCCCCAATTCTGGCAACGGCGACTTTATCGGCAGTTTTATGATTTTTTGCTCCACAGACAATAGAGAGGGTATCTTGACCCACCTTCACCTTGCAACAGGTAAGACGGTCGGCATTTGGGTGTTGCTCAACACTAAGCAGAACTCCTACCTCTACTTTTTCCAACCCAGCAGCCAAATCTATAAGCCCGTCTAGTTCCAGGCCTGCCATGGTCAGTTTTTCACCGATAATTTCGGGTTTTAAATCTATATCTATATGATCATTTAGACAGTGAAGGGTAAATTTCAACTTATTATCCCCTTACAGTGGCATGACGTTGTTAATACCGAAAAAAAAAAAAAAAAAAGGTGCGCAGATCGTTTATACCA
>JADFYX010000034.1 GCA_015232795.1 Magnetococcales bacterium | reverse complement strand
AGACTTTTTTTTGGTTTGCCTGGTAAATCAAGAGGTTGTGCCAGTGATGTGCGAACAACTGCCGAATCTAGGATTATACCTATGACATTGTGGAACAATAAGCTAGACCCTAGTTTCAGGAAGAAAATTAGTATCCCGGATGTTGATCGTGCTATATTCGGGGTGTTATGTTTTGATCACCCTGAGATCGGGTATTTTAGAGAAGATTATGACGTTGTTGTTGGTTATACCTTTGCAGATATATTTTCTCTGTTTATAATGCACAGGTTAATTTATACAGATGCGTCAAGTACTTACAAATCAGTAGTTAAAAAGCTTAATTGACAAGGAGAATGGTTTTAAGCGAACTTCAGCGTCGCAATATGTTGTATAGGGTGCAACGTTTTTTTGGCTATTCCCCAAAAACAACCGTCACAATTTTGGAAGTCTCAGAAAATAATTATTTTGTCCCTGTTGGAGAATCTCTAGTAAATAGATTAACTGGAGCGCCTAACAGTGATCCTCCTCTTTCCCATACTATTAAGAACAGTCAGGAAAATAGGCTTCGGGTGTAAAAAACATCCAAAAATATGCCAGGAGATCTGGGGGCACTCTCTTGGTTCCATCCGTAGTTCTGAGGACACACACTTAGTTCAAAACTATGAATTCGTTTAAAACCTATACCGCTGAGTTATCCGCCCCTGCCAAAGATCAGGAAGTTTCCCCTGATATTTTTTGATATTTAAGGATGGGTGACGAGGGTTCTCTATAAGGTATCTAAACTGTTTTTTTGCTAATGTACGTAACGGTTCCGGCAGGCATTTATATTATTTCTTCGCTTTGGGGGAGATATCAAGATGCATTGTTTGGCTGCGGTTGAATCAAGGTATGCTTCCCACTCGTCAATTGATTTAAAGGGACCAGCAGTCTCTCCTCGGTCCGCTTGGGCAAGGGATTCAGTTAGCATTTCTTCAAGGGTTTCATCGGTGCGAGATACAACTTCTTGGGTTTCAAGAATAATTCTACCATCTTCCTCATGAGCCTCCAAAATTGTTCCTGGCTCTAGAGCTAAAGCTCTGCGTATATCTCCAGGAATAGTAACCTGTCCTCTTTCTCCCATAGTGATGAGTGGCATTGTTGCTGGCTCCTTGGTTTGCATCTTCAAAAAAATCAGAATCTAAGAAGTGTTGTACTCTCTGGGCAATATGTGTCAATCGAAATTTGAAGGTGGTGCATGGGCAATAAAAATTTTTGAACAACCTATCTGCGATATTCACTCCATTGGCTTCTCCCATATTTTCCACTTCTGTGTTTGACTTATCATGAACATACTCTAAACACCATTTCGATGAATCAAGATTGACCATCCATTCAAACACAGGCATCATGCTTTTTGGCTGGATGGTCAGGTTTGGGATATACGCTTCAAAAGCAACAATGTAATATCTAATAATTTTTACTAACTATAAGCTACGCTCACCCATAGATAATAATTCATTTTTATCGCTAAAAGGCAACAGATGCGTTTAACTTTATATATTTTACCAATAATAACAATATCCCTATTAATTACCCCTGTTTATGGAGCTGGCACACCTCCCTCTGCTCCTCTGGTTGTGGTTGCAGAAGTTCTAGAACAACCAGCCCGAGCCAACAGGGCTATTCCCGGTACTGTCATACCACTTTTAGAGGCGACCATTGCCAGCCAAATAAGTGGATTTGTCTTAAAAACCCCTTTTCAAATTGGTGATAAAGTTAAAAAAGGTGCCACACTGGTTGAAATTGAAAATATTGATGTTCTGCGTGAAAAACAGCTACAGCTAACTGTTATTGCCGAAGCCCGTGCCCATTTAACCCATGCAAGAAACAACCTGGCCCGTGATAAAAAATTGCAAAACACCCCTGCAATATCATTGCAAAGGTTAGAAGATAGTGTTGCCCAGGAGGCAGTTCGCAGTGCAATTTTAGAGCAAGCAAAAACTAAATTAAAGCAGATAGATGATATGCTGGTGCGCCATAACATTATTGCCCCTTTTGCAGGAGTTATCACCAAAAAGCTAATTCAACAAGGAGAGTGGCTAAAAGAGGGTCAGGGGGTGGTTACACTTTTAGACCCTGCCCAGTTGGAGGTAAAAGCACTTATACCCACAAGTATTGCATCAACCTTAAGAGTGGGAGCAGTTGCTAAATGCTATTTTCCTAAACAGGGACGAGAAGAGACAATCACACTACGCACTATTTTACCCCGGCAAAATCCGGTATCTCGTAACCAACCCAGCTATTGGAAAATAAATAGGCCCAGCAAAACCATTGCCGGTGAAGAGGTAGCTCTTACTATACCGTTGGGGGCAAACGCCACAATGTTGCTGGTTTTAAAAGATGCGGTTATTCGTAATGGTAATAAAAATCTGGTTTTTATTGTTGATGGTAACACAATAAGGATGGCAGATGTGCAGTTAGGGCCGTCGATTAACACCTATTTTCAGGTTAAAAAAGGTCTGAAAGTGGGAGAGAAGGTGGTGGTGCGTGGTAACGAAAGGGTCCGCCCAGGTCAGAAAGTACGCACAATAAAGCTTACCGGATCAAGCTCAACAGCCAAAACTGATGGTGTGAAATGAGTCTGGTTAGCGTCTCCACAAAACGCCCGGTAGCGGTAATAGTTGGGGTGTTGTTGATATTTCTCTTTGGAATTTTGGCCTATTTGCAAATTCCGGTACAGCTTATACCCGATGTGCGCAAACCTATAATAACCATCACCACACAATGGCCTGGCTCTTCCCCTTTGGAGGTGGAGTCGGAAATCACCATCCCCCAGGAAGATGTTTTAAAGGCGGTTCCTGGTCTTGTTAAAATAAAATCATCATCAACTTCAAGACGTTCCCGGATTAAACTGGAGTTTCGTCCGGGTACCGATATGGATGCCACCTTGATGTTGACCAACAACAGATTGCAGAGGGTAAGGGATTATCCCGCAGAAGCCCAACGTCCCACCCTAAAAAGTGCAGATTCCGATGATGCTCCCATCACCTGGATAAAACTATCCCGAATAGACCCCAAAGACAGTCGCCCAGTTGCAACAGAGCTGGATTATGTTGAAGACACGGTAAAAGCTGCCATGGAGCGTATCCCAGGGGTTGCCACTATTAATGTGTATGGAGGTCGCAACCGGGAGCTTCGCATTACTGTTGATCCTGATCGTCTGGCGATGCGGGGTATATCCATAAGCCAGATAAACCAGGTATTAAGAGATGAAAATGCCAATATATCCGCAGGCAACCTGGATGAGGACAAACGGGCGTATCTGGTAAGAACTCTGGGGCAGTTTAAAACTCCAGAGCAGGTAAAAGCGGTTGTGGTTAGCTCTGATAAGGGGGGAATCATAACCATTGGTGATATTGCTGATGTTGCCTTCAACCACAGTGAGGCACGGGTGAATGTCAGGGCTAACGGCAGGCCCATTATGGCTATTAATGCTGTACGGGCAAACGGTGCTAATGTGTTGGAGATCATGGAGGAGATAAAAACCACTCTTACCTATCTCAACAAAGATATTCTACCTAACCATGGCTTGCAGCTAACCATAGTTTATGACCAGACCGACTATATCCATGCTGCTATCACATTGGTTCGTAACAACCTTTTAATAGGTGCAGTATTGGCAATGGGGGCGTTGCTGCTGTTTTTACGCTCACTCTCTGCAACATTTATTATCGCCTTGGCTATACCCATCTCCATAGTGGGAGCATTTCTTGCCATGTACGCAATGGGCCGAACTGTTAATGTTATCTCCTTGGCGGGTTTGGCATTTGCAGTGGGCATGGTGGTTGATCCGGCAATTGTGGTTTTAGAAAATATAGTGCGTTTAAAAGAAGAGGGAGTAGAGAGAGTAGAGGCGGCAATCCAGGGTGCTGGCCAGGTTTGGGGGGCAATTTTTATTGCAACCGCCACTACTGTTGCGGTGTTTTTACCTATTCTCACCCTGGAGATTGAGGCAGCTCAACTATTTGGCGATATAGCGGTTGCTCTTTGTGCTGCGGTGCTTTTTTCTCTGTTGGTTTCCACCAGTGTTATTCCCAGTTTGGCTTTTCAGCTTATAGGGCGATCTGGTAGAAGCTATGTTTTAAAAGATGGCAATAAATCTGGTCAGTTTGCCAACTGGCTATCCAGTATAATCAGCAAAATCAACCGGAGGGTAGTCTCCAAACTGCTGGTTGTAGGTGGTTTAACTGGTGCAGCCTTTGGCTTGATTCTTATGTTAATTCCCCCTGCTGAATATCTGCCAAGTGGCAGCCGGAATTTAATTTTTGCCATGTTGATACCACCCCCCGGTTATAATCTGGCTGAAATGACAGAGATTGCCCAAGGTGTTGAGGAGGAGTTAAAACCCTACTGGGACCCTGATCCTGCCAAGGTAGATGAAATCCCTGCCATGAAGAATCTATTTTTTGTCACTATGGGGCCAAGGGTGTTTATGGGTAGTGCTGCAAGAGATCCTAAACGGGTACGGGAGCTTTTGCCAATAATGAAAAAACCTATTCAATCGATTCCCGGCACCATCGGCATAGTTAATCAAAGATCTGTTTTTGGTCGGGGTATAGGTGGCGGTCGCTCTTTGGATCTCTCAATAACCGGACCAAACCTTGACACCCTAAACGGTCTGGCTAAAAAGCTGTTTATAATGGCAAGAGAGGCTATTCCCAACGCTCAGGTAAGACCAATACCGGGGATGGAGCTAGGCAATCCAGAGTTACATTTAATACCCAAACGGTTGGCCTTGAGAGAGAACAACCTATCGGCATTAGCTGTGGGGCAGACAGTAGATGCCTTTAATGGTGGCATTAAGGTAGATGATATTGTTGTAGATGGGGGTGAGATAGACCTAACCTTGCGTGGTCCTGTCGGGCTGTTGAGCCACACCCAAAATGTGGGCAACATCCCTCTACCCACCAGCAATGGAGATATTATCCCAGTCTCTGCCGTTATGGATGTAAAACTAACCGCAGGCCCGGTGCAAGTGGATCATCTAGATAGAGAGCGCACAGTAACCTTGCGTATAACACCACCAAGAACCATGGCTTTAGAGACCGCAGTTAATTTAATAAGCGAAAAGATGGTAACTCCTGTTCGTAAGGAGGGGCTACCAGAGGCAACCTTGATAAGATTGACCGAAGGGGCAGATCAGCTATTATTAGCAAAAGAGGCCATGGTCTGGCAGTTTGCCCTGGCCATGGTAATCACCTACCTGCTAATGGCAGCTCTGTTTGAATCATTCCTGTACCCATTTGTAATTATAGCCACGGTTCCTCTGGCAGCAGCAGGAGGATTGTTAGGTTTAAAGGTATTAAATCTATTTCTTTTCCAGGCAATGGATGTTTTAACCATGCTTGGTTTTGTTATTTTGGTAGGTGTGGTTGTAAACAACGCGATTTTAATAGTCCATCAATCCCTAGGCTTTATGAACGAAGAAAACATGGACCCCAACCAAGCCGTAGCCAATGCTGTGCGAATAAGAGTACGGCCAATTTTCATGTCCACCACAACCTCAATGCTGGGTCTATTACCTCTGGTACTTTTTCCCGGTGCGGGTTCAGAGCTATACCGGGGTTTGGGTAGCGTTATAATAGGTGGCCTGTTTATGTCAACAATATTTACCCTGGTAATGGTCCCTGCTCTGTTTTCATTGGCAATGGGGGCAAAGGGTGCTTTGTCCCCCTGAGCAGCACCAAAAATTTTCTAACTTAGCAGCAGCCCAAGGTAAAAGCCTGAACATTTGGGCAATGGATGTGCTTGAGCAGGCAACCTCTAATCATATCTCATAAATTTTCTATAAACCATTTAAAAATCAATCTCCAATAACGCAGACTCAATACCATCCCAGGCTCGGTGTAGGTCAGAACTGCTTATGCAGTATGGTGGTAGTAGGTAGAGGACGTTGCCCAGGGGTCTTATTAGCAGGCCGCGACTAATGAAGAATTTTTTTAGTTTGGGGGCTATTTTTGAGGAGTAGCCGGGGTCTTTGGTTTTGAACTCTAGGGCGGCTATTGCTCCTGTTATGCGTGGTTTTTCTATTTTTTCATGGTTTAATAGTGGGGTTATGCGTTGCTGGTGGATTTTTTGGATTTTGGTGATTTTTTTTAGGGTTTTTTCTTTTTTAAATAGTTTTAGGGATGCCACGGCAGCGGCACAGCTTAGGGAGTTTGCGGTGAAGGAGTGACCGTGGGCGAAGGCTTTATCGAAGCTTGCACTTAGAAACCCTTTGTAGATTTCTTGGGTACATACTGTTACTGACAGGGGCATGAAGCCAGCGGTTAGACCTTTTGACAAGCAGATAATGTCTGGGTTTATTTTGGCTTTTTGGCTTGCGAACATTTCGCCTGTTCGGCCGAATCCGGTCATTACTTCATCACATATTAACAAAACTCCGGCTTCTTTTATCTTTTCTGCCATTTTTTGCATAAATTGGGGGCTGCACATACGCATACCGGACGCGCCTTGTACCAGGGGTTCTATTAGAACTGCTGCGCATTGGTTTTTGTGTTTGTTTAGGTATTTATCTAGCTCTATCAGGGTTTGATTTTCTTTTTTTTCTACTTCTTGGTCATTTATCCAAGTTTGGGGGAAGGGTATTGTATCTACGGGAAATAGCATTGGTTTGAAGGGGTTGAAGAATCCGGTTGTTGCGCCTACGGACATTGCGCCTACTGTATCGCCGTGGTAACCGCCTTGAAATGCTAAGAATTTATCTCTTTTTTCTCCTTGGTTTAGGTAATATTGTCTTGCCATTTTTAGGGCTACTTCTACTGAGGTAGAGCCGTTATCTGAGAAGAATACTCTTGTTAGGTTTTTTGGTAGGATATTTACTAGATTTGTTGCTAGGGTTACGGCTGGTTTATGGGTGAAACCGGCGAAGATGACTTGTTCTAGTTGTTTGGCTTGTTTTGCTATGGCTTTTGCTATTTTTGGGTGGGCGTGACCGTGGGTTGTTAGCCACCAGGAGGAGATTAGGTCTAGGTATTTTTTTCCGTTAGCTGCGTTTAGGGTTGCACCGGATGCGGATGTGATATGGATTGGGTCTGGTGCGGTTGCTTCTTGGGTGAAGGGGTGCCAGACGTGGTTACTGTCGAGAGTTATGAGGTCTTTATTTTTAATTTTTTTCATGTCAGTTCCTGGTATAATTTTATCAGTAAAATGCTTATAACTATTAGGGTCTAGGGGAATTATTCCCCTAGACACCTGATAATAAAAGCACTTAAACCTTACTGAGCGTTTCCATATTCAACGGATTCAATAGCGGAATCTCACATATAACATCAACCTTGCCATACTCTACAATCGCCTCCTTATTACCCGTATTTAACGCCCCATTCATAATAACACCAGCAACATCCACCCCCCTATGCCGCAACAACATCAAACTCAATAAAGTATGATTGATAGTTCCCAATCCCGACCTCACAACCAAAACCACAGGCAGCCCCAACACCTCAATTAAATCAACAACAAACTCCCTGTCATTCAAAGGAACCAGCAACCCACCTGCACCCTCAACAACAAGTGGATTTACCGTCTCAGGCAAACAAAAATCACCCAACTTAATTGTTACCCCATCCAACCGAGCAGCAGCATGAGGCGACATGGGCGCAGTTAAATTAAAAGTTGAAGCATGAAAACGCGACTCATCCAAACCACTCAAACGCCTAACTAAAGAAGCATCAACCTCCCCTCCCAAACCAGCCTGAATAGGCTTCCAATAATCCCCGCCCATACGCCCCAACAACCAAGCACTCGCAACCGATTTACCAACATCAGTATCCGTACCAGTTACAAATACACCACCAGATGGTAGCATCAACCAACCTCCTCAACACTCTCTACACTAAATCCAGCGTCCGCTATCATCTGCATCGTCCTGTCAGATCCATGTCCACCAACATTAAGATATCCCTCACTAAAAAGAGAATTAGCCGGATACAGGGCTAAACTCTCCAAACTCCGCAAGTTAACCTCCCTGCCCCCAGCAGCACGAATCTCTGCATCAGGATTGCTAAACCTAAACAGTGCCAACGCCCTTAAACAATATTCCGGGGTTAACTGATGTCGCTCCCCTAATTTCGCCCCCTCTACATGCACATAAAAATTTAACGGTATAGACCGCGCATTTAACTCCCGCAATTTTTGCGCTACCGTCCAAATCTCACCCGGACTCTCTCCCATGCCGATTATCATCCCACTGCAAACCTCCAGACCAACTCCCTTGGCAGCCTCCAAGGTGGCTAGCCTTTGCGCATAAGAGTGGGTGGTGCAAATCTCCCCATAGTGAGATTCTGCAGTGTTTAAATTGTGGTTATAACGGCTTAAACCCGCCTCTTTTAGCTGGCTTGCTGCCTCCTTATCAATAAATCCCGCCGAGAGACAAACCTCAACCGGATAAGCAGCCCTGATCTTCTTAACCAATGCCGACATTTCATCAACACGTTTTTTATCCGGCTCACGGCCCGATAATACTATGCAATATCTATAAGCCCCCGTCTCATATGCTGCCTTGGCCCCCGCCATAATCTCCTCGTCAGGCTTTATTTTATATTTCACAATAGGTGCTTCACTATCAACTGCCTGAGCACAATAGTTGCAATCTTCCGGGCAAAGGCCATTTTGCACGTTATTTAATATATGAACCCTCACCCCTAAACCAAAATAGTGCCTGCGTACCTCAAAGGCTGCCTGCATCAACGGCAACAACTCTACATTGGGATCAGTTAAAATCCGCATGCCGTCACCCTGAAATAAAACACCACCCTCCAAAGCGGTTTTCGTCAACTGCTGATAAAAACCTTCCGGTAAAGTTGAAAATTCTGTCATTTGCTATTATCCAATTATTAATTTTTAATAAAACTACCAAATAAAAGATGGTAGGTTATTGCAAAGCTGTTGTTTTTTTTAGCATAACCACTAAATGCACGACGTAAATCAACCACTGATACAGGGCGATGTCCTTTTTGTGACAACCCAGTTCCTATCTCTTTTAAACCCCTTAAAAACGCGTGTGGGCTTGGATGCTCTTCAATAATCCTTGTAGAGGCAATCTCCCCTACCCCATCCATGGGCCAATTGTTCTGCCACGCCTCTTGTGGAGGATAATTATGCAGACCACAGGCAATATGATAGTCTGCACAGAAATTCCGCCACTCGTTAAAAGTCTCCTCCCCCAAAGTAACAAAAGCCAGCCTGCCACCAGGATTCAACCTACTCGTCAGCTTTGCCAAATTAGCCAAAGGATCTCTAAACCACTGAAACACCAAACTCGACACAATCAGATCAAATTGCTCGCCGTTGGGCAGATCTTCCCCATCTATTACCGCAAAACCCACCCGGTTTTTAGCAACATCACCCAAATTAGCCTTACAACTCATAACCATCTGGGGGGCAATATCACTACATAACAAAGTTGCATCAGGCCACTGCTTTAAAAGATGCTGGCTTAAAAACCCTGTACCACACCCAATCTCCAAAATCCGCGCTTTTACAGGTAGATCAAAACCTACCATTCTGCTCGCCAAATCCCCGGCAACCCTACGCTGTACACCTGCTTTTTGTTGATACTCTTTAGCAGCAGATCCAAAGGTATTTTTAACCTCTTTTTTTGCCATCACAAAAACGACCTATAAAACCTATCCAACAACTCCCCATAAGCTCTTGGTCTGCTCAACAGACCTAAATGACCACCCTGATCAAGCCACTTTATGGACCCTTCCCCATCTAAAAGAGTAGTAAACGAGGCTCTGCTTATGGCTGGTGTTACAATGTTATCGTCACTGTTGGCTATGGCTAAAAATGGCTTTTGCCACTGAGCTAAACCCCCTCTGCCATCCCACTCCAACAACCAACCCAAACCATACGCCAAAGCCATGGCATCTACCCTTAGCTTGGCATCTTCACCTATAAAATCTCCCCCTGGACCACCACCCAAAACCCTAAAATCGTTCAAAACCTTTACAGGATCGCGCTGCAAACCATTTTTCATACCCCGTAATAAACAGTGGTCCACACCTTGGGGAAAATCATCTGCCTTGGAAAAACGGGCAAAACCGTTGATAGATACCAACCCCTCTACCCGGCCCCCCCAAGAAGCAGTTGCAAGATATTGCAACAACCACAAAAAACCCAAAGAGTGACCAACTGCTATAAGTGGCCTATCATCTGGTATTTCTAGCTGCTTACGACCATAAAAACCAAAATCCAGGCTAATGTGGGGGGGATTGCCCAACTGCTGCACCACTGGTCGCCAAACCCCAGCTCCCAAACCCCAACCATGAACCAATAACAGCGTTGGTTGCCTCATGACCTATCCACCTCACCTACCGATTGAATAACCCCATCTATCAATTGATCTATATCATCAACACTATGGTTAGCAGTTAAAGACAAACGCAACCTGCTTTTACCAACAGGAACCGCTGGTGGACGTATTGCAATTCCCAACATACCTCTTTTCTCAAGCAACCTACTCACCTCTACGCAGCGTTGATTATCACCCAAAATCACCGGGACTATCTGGGTACTGGAGTTGCCAACATCCAGCCCTGCCCCCACTAACGCCCCCCGCAATCGCTCACCTTGTGCCAATAAATTTTCTCTTGCCTCTCCCATTAAAGGCAACATATCCAACGCTGCTGCCATGGCTCCCAAAACCCCTGGTGGCAAGGCTGTCGCAAATATAAAACCGCTACAGTGGTTAACTAAAAAATCTTTCAACTCCCCGGAACAGACACAATAAGCACCAAAACCACCCAGTCCCTTGCTAAAGGTTCCCATTACCAAATCGGCCTTCTCGCTGTGTTCAGTTGCCAAACCCAACCCTGCCGGACCCAAAACCCCTGCTGCATGGGCCTCATCAAGATATAAAAAAGCCCCATAACGCTTTTTTAAAGTTAAAAGCCCAGCAACATCCGCCCGATCACCATCCATACTAAATACAGTTTCAGAGAGGATGAACTTCGGCCCCTTCTTGCTCTTTTTTAAAAGATCTTCCAGATGGTTAAGATCATTGTGGCGGTATCTAATCTGCCTTACACCGGCAGCTCTACAACCGTGATGCATGGAAGCATGATTTAGACGGTCTGAAAAAACCTGGGGTTGCTCTTTTAATATTTGCCTGTCCAACAAAGCCGATAAAATACCGCTATTAGCCCCAAAACCAGAGCCAAAAACCAGTGCGGCCTCACTTCCCTTACCCCTTAGCAAACGCTTTTCTACCTCAGCAAATAGCTCCATATTTCCACACACCAACCTCGAGGCGGTAGAGCCAGTTCCCCATTTTTGCGTCCATTCATGTGATTTGGCAATTAAAGCCGGATGGTTGGCTAAACCCATATAATCGTTGGAAGAAAAATTTAGCACTAAACGCCCTGCCAAAAGAGTTCGTCCCCCATGACTAGGACCAACCAAACGCAAGCTACGCCAAAGACCGGACTTCTTGCGCGCTTTGTTATATGTAGAATAAGCAGATATTGACATTAGTAAACCAAGCTAGTGAAATTTGGTTTACTATGATTGCCCACTCATATTCAAGTCAATGGAGAACGGCTAATAAATGCCAAAAAAAGCTTGCGATGAAAAAAGGCCCTGTGAAAAATCACAGGGCCTCTTGTTGAAAATACTTATATTACCTAATTGTCTACATTTTGAATCTGGCTAGCATTTCAGTAAGTTTTTTAGCCAAATTGTTCATCTCACCAGAACTGTTGGTAACTGTAGCACTTAACTGGTTTATGGAATCTGCCGACTGGGTAACATGTTCCATGGAGTTGAAAATCTCTTTTGATGAGGCCGCAGTCTGTAAAACTCTTCCCGCAACCTCTGAGGAGGCAGATGAGATATCAGCAATATTGTGTGACATTTGCCCAACACCAACCGCAGCTTGTGATACATTTTGCGTTACTTCATCAATACCACTGGAGAGTTCAGAAACATTTCTGGTTACTTCAGAAATTCCTTCTGTTGCCTCTCCCACAAGACGGGTCACCTCATTGGTTTCACTGGTAACACTGCCAATAGCAGCAGAAATTTTCTCAACACTTTGCTCTTGCACCTCAACAGTATTGAGGATCTCCCTGTTGGAGTCATCAATTTGTTGAATACTGTCAGTCATCTCTTTGGTGGCAGAAGCAACCTTTTCAGTATAGGACTGAATGGTGTTGATCTTACCAGTAATCATTTCGGTTGCCTCACCAGTCTGTCGAGCCAACTCCTTAACCTCATTGGCAACAACCGCAAAACCTTTACCAGCTTCTCCGGCACCAGCAGCCTCAATTGAGGCATTCAAAGCCAACATGTTGGTCTGTTCAGCAATGTTGTTAATCACCGCAACAACAGAGCTAACCTCTTTTGCAGCCACTGAAAGTGTCTCAATGACAGTGATACTCTCTTGAGCCTGAACAGTAGTTTTTTGCGATGATTTACTGGCATTTTCACACCGCGACCGGACATCTCCCAGAGATGTTGTTATACCCTGAATAGAAGAAGCAACAGACTCAATGTTGCTACTGGTTCTCTCTGCTGCCTCATTCATAGAGCCCATATTGGCGTGAGCCTGTTCAGCAGCAGCAGCAACAGTGCTTAAGTTGACGTTTGCCTCTTCAGCAGCAGCAGCAATAGTCTGTAGATTTTCATTGGCCTCAGAAGAGGAAGTAGCGACACTATCAAGGTTTGTGCTGTTCTGTTCCGTAGCTACAGCCACTGCATCCATATCATCACTCATGGTTTGGGCATCATTGGATACTTGAGTGGTCCTTTCCTGCATGATACCGCTCTGTTCAGACATTCCTACGGCAACTTTATCAAGTTCAGATGATGTGGCGGTTAATTCGTTGGTTACCTGACTCAAGTTACTCATCATCTGACTAAATTCTGCTGCCATCTTATTTAAGGCAGTTGCCATTCGGCCCACCTCATCTTCAGACTGCACATCAACTACGATTGTCAGATCACCATCTGCCATTGCAGCAATGCTGGATTCCATTTCGGCAACAGGTTTGGTAATGAATTTTTTCACAACCATATAAAATGTAAAGAGTCCCAACGCAAATAGAACACTGGCAATCAATACAGAGCTGGTTAAAATTCTAAGCTTCTCAGTATTTAACTCTGATAATGGTGATGAAAGTATGATTAAACCCACCTGCTGATCAACTTTCCATCCCTCTTTGTCAAAACCAAACCAGTCGGTATTGCCGGGAGGTCCATCATTTTCAAAACCGTGACAGACAAGACAACCCTTGTCGGCTTTAATCTCTCTGGCAAAGATAAATTCGCCAGACTCTTGGTTGGCACGAGATATTTCAG
>JADFYX010000349.1 GCA_015232795.1 Magnetococcales bacterium | reverse complement strand
TGTAGACTCATAAGGAGGGATAAAATTATGCAATATTTTAGATGCACAGGTGGTACGAATCCCTTTGGTGCAAAAAAGATCTTTCACCCCTATAGGTATACCAGTTAATGGCCCACCCTGTTTAGCATCAAGGCGATCGTCAGCTTCTTGAGCTGCCATTAAAGCTCCTGCCTTATCAACGGTTATATAGGCATTTATCTCTGGGTTTAGAGTCTCAATTCTTGCCAAAAAGCCATGGACCAAATCTACAGAAGAGATTTCTCGTTTCTTGAGAAGTTCTGACAAACGCGCGAGGGTTAGAGTTGTAAGATCTGAAAACACTTAATATTACTCCGTATATCTCATTAAATTTTTTCGCAACAGTGACTTTATAATAGCAAAATACAGTCTTCGAGGGATGTTTCATAACTCAAGGAAATTATTCTATAATTTTTGGCACCCGAAAATGACCCTCTTCAGAGTCAGGGGCACAAGCAAGAAGAACATCCCGGTTATCACCATTGACCACCACATCTTCTCTAGCTGGCATAAGCATATCAACAGCGTGGGTCATAGGGTCAACACCATCTGTAGGCAAGCTGTTTAGTTGATCCATCAACCTCAATATTTGGGAAAGCTGGTCAACATAACTCTCAACCTCTTCCTCGGGAATATTTAAACGGGCTAAGTTAGCTACATGTTTAACTGTATCGGCATTGATATACATAATTAATTGCATCTTAAAAAAGTTGGTAAAAAGTCGCTTTGCTATAAAGAATACCATTCTTTAAAATAAATGCACGGCTCCATCCTGGGAAAATTATCGGTTGTTATCTGCTTACGGCAAGAATTTTGCTAATAAATGAGGTATTGCACGGTGAAATACACTGTTTATTTCACTATTTAAATGTAACGACTTATAAAAGGCTTTATTATGTTAACATCGGTTTTTATAGTAATTTTTTCCATAGCATGTGTTATTGGTGGATATAGAATGTCCAATTCTGACGGGATTGATATGTCAGAATTTTTGACAAGAGTAGCGTCAAAACAGAGTTGAGCAAAACATAAAAATGTTGGTGTTGTTTTGTGTAATTTGGCGGTTAGAGCCGATTCATAATAGACATATCAAGATTATACCGCTTTTTGTACCAAGCCTTGGAAAGTTTACTGGGATATTTTTTGACCAGCTTCCCTAGCCTGCTGCCAAAGTCTCTGAATTTGCGGTGGAACTTCCCTACCTGGCTTTAGGGCAGAAAAACTTTTGGGTTTGCCAGTGATAAAGCGGTAGTCAAAGCCGTTATTTTGTAAAATTTCCCCGACAATAGGCTCTGCGGGGCTACTAAAAGCAAGATGCAGTGCTGCTACCAGTGGCTTGGTAAAGTCTGGACTTGGCTCTTGGGCTAAAATAGAATTTAGCTCATGCATATGGTCCAAAAACTGTTGACTATTATCACCAATTTTCTCTTTAATGGCGATGGCCTTTAGCAGTACCGCCTCTGTAACCAGAAGAGATTTAATTAACACAATTTATAATCTTGAGAGATGGTTGGTTAATGGATGGTCGGTTTTTTAAATTTAGGCAGTATACCGCTATGGATCTTTGCCGATAGGTCGGTCACGCCAGAGTCTAGCCTAACAAGAGGGTTATCTTCTTCAAACTGATGAGTTTTTTTGCGCATTTCTGCAATTTCTTCATCAAGTTTTCTGATTATTTCCCGCTCTTTTTCGCTCTTTTTTATATCAACTGACATTGTATCTCCCAACCCTTTTCAAACACTGCCAAATAACCCGGATGCTTCAAAAAACTGGCACATTATCAGGACATCCTGACTGCCACTATATATAATTATCGAAAATTTAACAAGTTTTACCTGATAAAAGGATATATATTGGGGTTAAAGAGAGATTATTAACCGGGGTGATTAGCCATAAAATTTACTAGATCAAAATAACGATTTACCGAATTTTCATTATCAAAATAGCAAGAAATATAGAGGTTATCACCAACAAACCGCAGACCATCGCGACGCAGAATTGCTGAATAAGTTGAATTGAGGTGGGATTCACCACCTTGGGATGCCGTATCAAAGGTGTAAAGAGTTTTAAGTGGTCCAGAGTTAAAGGCCTGGGTAAGCTCCTTGGTTAAACCCTTTATGGTAGCTGGAGGTGTTGCAAGGTGATAGCGCATATCTATCATGGAGATACCAGAATAGGGTATGTAAGTTTTTGTGACTGTAAAGTTATCTGCGGTAAGAGAGGCCATAAGCTTCGGACCCATCCACTCCAAAGAACAAGAACGACGATTTAAAGCGTGGTTTTCCGGTTTTAATAATTTATGTTCAGGGGTGTTGTGGATTATTGTAGTATCGCAATTATTTATCTTATACTTATCATCAAGCCAACTGGTTAAAGGAAGAAAAGCGTTGATAATACAAGAGCCATAAGAAAAAATTTGTGCTTTTGGGTTATACTCTTCATGGTTATAACCCATTATCAGGGTTTGGTCTGCATCGGCTACTGTTGCAGAAATAATACTTTTTTTTGTCGCCCCAACAAGAGATTCCCTATTAAGTTTAGCACTGCAATATTTACCAGAGCACTCCAACATATACTCTGGCTCTCCTAACCATGGGATCTGTTCTTTATCGCTATTACTAAACAGAACAGACTTTTTTAAACCAGATTTATCGATAAAAGAGATAGTATCTCCTTCAATAACAACCCTATAATCCTCACTAATTCTCACAAAACGATCATTGATAATAATAGCGTGAGCAGAACTGGGACTTAAAAAATCATCATTGATAAAATCAATACTAAAATTGGCATTTTTATTATTATCTAACCAATATTTAAGTAAATGCAGTCCGAATCGACCAAAACCGTTAACTCCTGTCGAAACCATCTAAAAACTCATCAGAAATCAATCCCGCTACCGCACCCATGCCAAACGATAGCCCATACCAAAGCGGACTAAAAATACTGGGATGGCTA
>JADFYX010000348.1 GCA_015232795.1 Magnetococcales bacterium | reverse complement strand
CTCTATCTCATGAGCAAAAAGATCAAATAATAAGACATTTGAATGAAGAAGACGGTGCACATATACAATCTCTTGTTTTTGGTATTATTTTTTTCCTATTATCTATTTTTTACATATTTATATACTCTTCTTAAAAAACCCCATATCATCGGCGGCAACCCGATTTCTCAATCAATGCAAATTTGTCCCTTGCCAGTTCAAGCACTAGCCTGTATCTCACCCCTAAAACTAAACTGTAAAAAAGATAACTGCTTTGCACGAAGAAATGGGTAAAGATGTCGTTGGGTCATGCCGGTCATGGGTCATGTCAAGAAAAGTTCGCAAATTGATTTATCAAAAATGACTTAAACAAAAATCCAGAATAGTCAATATTTTTAAATGAAATCGATCTGCGGTCGGTCTTGTCCTTCAACGAAAACAGCTAACAATTGAGTTGTCGGTAAAACATAGCTTTATGAGGGGCCCGATAAACAGCGCATTATCGTTAAACCAACACAATTTTAGGTTCTTTGGGATTTTGCTTATAGAGCAATAACACTTTCCCTATCATTTGCACCACTTCGCCACATGTTACTGATTCTAACTCTTTTTTAACCTCAATTTTGGATGCGCTTGCATTGTCATTCAATCGAATTTTTATAAGTTCGTGATTATCTAACTCCCGCATAATATTGGCTACAGCATTAATGCTTAACAAGTCTTTTCCAACATGAACAACGGGATCTAAATGATGGCCCAACACCTTTAATTGTTTAATTTGATTTGGTTTTAACATATCAGCTTATTATAAACACAGTCCCATTAATCAACAACTTTATAATAAAAATTTCTCTTTTTAGCAGAAAAACCAGCCAAATTTATCCACTCAATTAATTGAGGTTCCGTGCTTTGATTATGGGTTTTGGCACTTCGCAGCACATTTTCTTCCAGCATCACACTTCCCATATCGTTAGCACCATAATTCAATGCTACCTGTGCTACTTTTGCACCTTGGCTAAGCCAAGAGGCTTGAATATTATTAAAGGAATTCAACGCCAACCGCGAAACCGCTAGCGTTCTTAAATATTCAACACTTCCCACGGGCTTAAGTTGAGCAAGTTTAGTATTGCCAGGCGAAAAGGTCCATGGAATAAACGCCACAAAAACATTGGTCGACTTTTGAAGTGCCTCTATTTTTAAAAGATGCTCAATACGATGCTCACGAGTTTCTACATGACCAAACATCATCGTGGCAGACGCCTGCATCCCTAAATCAGCAACTTCTTGCATCACAGCCAACCATTCATCGGCACTACATTTTTTGGGGCTTACTTTTTGCCTTATTTCATCCACTAAGATTTCAGCACCCCCTCCAGGCATCGAGCTTAGTCCAGATTTTTTCATCTGCCTTAAAACTTCCAAGGTAGAAACACCGCTTAGCTTTGCGATGTGAACAATCTCAGGCGGTGAAAAAGCATGAATATGAATCGGTCGGTAGTCTTTAATGGTTTGCAATAAAGTTAAATAATCGTTCAAAAGCCAATCGGGATGATGTCCTCCCTGCAACAAAATTTGGTCACCACCCGCGGCCAATGTTTCATCTATTTTTTGATGCAACGATTGGGTGCTTTCAACATAACTGTCTTTATCGTTTTTGCCTCGATAAAACGCGCAAAAATCGCAATGGGTCACACACAGATTACTGTAATTAATATTGCGATCGATGTGATAGGTAACAACGCCCTGTGGGTGCAATTGTCTACGTTTTTGATCTGCTAAATATCCTAACAAAGGCAGCGGCATGTCAAACAAGTCAAGCAATTCTTTAGTATTAAAAGGCTGTTTAGTTTTAAGCTTGTCCTGAAAGTAATCGACGGAATTCATGTACAGACTCTCTTTCTTCAGGACCAATTTTATAGGAAATCACCCGATTAAGATAGTTGTTCAGCCAAGCATCAGAACTCTGCCGATATTGGTTTAGAGACGAAAATAAATGATTTAATTTCCCACCCAAGTCGGTCCAGCCAAGCCATATTGCCCATACAAATGGCAACTGCTTCCATTGCCACCACCGTTCGCCCAAGTCTAAAACTTCAGGGAAAGCCTTATCACAAAAGGAGATTGTTTTATCTCCAATCTGTAAGATGCCATCTGCTTCGTCATTACTGGCCACCCACTCTATTTTTGACGCCCAATACTGTTTAAACAGAATTTCCGCCAAGGCCACACTGGTTTTAGACTCCATATCTTTTCTCACTCTCCGCACTGCGCTTATTTTTCCTTTATAAAAAAGCTTGACGGTTTCAGCTACTTGCCCGGTGATAATACCACCTAATTCTGGATACCAGATTAAATTAGGCAACTCGTGCCAAGTAACACTGGGAACCAAAGCTATATCTACCGACTTTTTTTTTAATAAACCAGCCATTTCTTTTGGGGTTCCTGTTTTCAGTTTAATTCCAGGTTCTTTTTCTAAAATTAATCGATAAGGCAAAGCATTATTATAAGAATGTATGCCAACGGTAAGCATTAGCCAAGGGGAATGGTAAAACCAAACTCTATCCCATTCTCAATATCTAGCCAAAGCCTACCGCCGTGGGCCTCAACAATGTTTTTAGACTTGTCCCCTCGTTTTTCAAAGGTGTTGACCAATTGGTGATAATCATCCTGTTGTATATTTTGGTCGCGATTAAAGATCTGCACTAAATGTGCGCCTCCTGATTCGGTAACACTCACCCAAAGTTGAATCTTCCCTTGATCACAAAAATTGACCATTTTGCTCAGCAAATTCATAAACACAAACTCTAGCTGACTAGAATCTGCGAAAAACTCCGGGTCTCGAGCCACTTCTTCAATCTCTAACTCTAGCCCTTTTGCCCCTAACAACCCTTTGATGCTATCTTCTATTTTTTGGCGCATCGGGGCAAAGGCAACCAACTCTTTATTCACTTGCTCAATCACAACTGCAGGCCCCGCTTTCCCTGGGGAGACTACTTTTT
>JADFYX010000347.1 GCA_015232795.1 Magnetococcales bacterium | reverse complement strand
CTCTTTACAGTACGAGCTGGTTCTCCACGTACTATGAGTGCTGATACCGTGCGGATTATTTGCGAAATTGCTGACAAACATTGCGAGGGTTTCCTGCGTTTTACCACTCGTTGTAATGTTGAGTTCATGTGCCGTGAGGAGTCTGAAGTAGAGCCTCTAATCGCAACCATCGGCGAAAAGCTTGGTTGGCCTTTGGGTGGTACTGGACCATCTGTATCAAACATTGCCCATACCCAAGGTTGGTTGCACTGTAACCTACCTGGATCCGATGCTGCTGGTTCTACCAAGGCGTTGATGGACGATTTGATTGCAGACTTCACCCAAGAAAATCTACCCAACAGGGTACACATCTCATCTTCATGCTGCCAGATCAACTGTGCCAGCCATGGTGATATCTCAATTATTGTTCAACATCACCACGCACCACGGATTGATCATGCTAACATGCAGATTTGTGAGCTACCAAAAGTAGTTGCAATCTGTCCTGCTGCTGCTATTCGACCCAAGCTTGTCAACGGTAAAGAGTCTGTTGAGATTGTTGAAGAGAAATGTATGTACTGTGGTGCTTGTCATGGCCAATGTCCAAGCATGGAAATTCGTGACTCAGAAACCGACACCCTATCTATCTGGGTTGGCGGTAAAATGTCCAATGCCCGTAGTGCTCCAACATTCATGAAATTAGCTGTATGGGGTATCCCCAACACACCACCACGCTGGCCTGAAGTATCAGTGGCAGTTCAGAAAATTTTGACTGCTTATAAAGATACTGGCAAACCTTGGGAGCGTGTTGGTGAGTGGATTGATCGTATCGGTTGGGCTAAATTCTTTGAGCTAACTGGCTTTCCATTCACCCGTTATCACATTGATGACGGCCCAGAAGCTCTCTCAAGTTTAAATCGTTCAGCTATGGTTCGACTCTGATTCGGATTAGTTGAAATTAGGTCGCTTTGAAGCGGTTAACAAGTTTTGCCTATCAAACTTGCTGGCCTTCTAAAAATTCATTAGAGGGCCAGCAAATAGATCGGTTTTAACTTGGTGATTGTTTGAGGTACGTTAGTTTTTCCGGTTAGGGAATCAATAATATGTACGAGACAACTATTCTGAAACAGAAAACCAGGGAAGAGGTAGAAGCCACCTTAGATGCTGGCGATAGAGAGGAGTTTGTCGTTCGCAACGGCTCCAGTTGGAAATGTCCTACTTATGTGCAGAGACTGCCTCCTTGTAGAGATGCTTGTCCTGCCAATGAGGATATCCGTGGTTATTTGACCACTATTGCCCAAGCAAAATTACTCAAAAAAGATCAGAACGAAGTTATGGATACGGCTTGGGAAAATTTGGTTGACTCAAACCCCATGCCTGCGATCCATGGTCGTATCTGCCCACATCCATGTGAGAGCGGATGTAACCGTAAAGAGAAGGAAGATGGTGCAGTTGCCATCAACAACATGGAACGCTTTGTCGGCGATCACGGTTTGGCAAAAAATCTCAAACTCAAGATGTTGACCCAAGAAAAATCCGGCAAGAAAGTTGCTGTAATTGGTTCAGGACCGGCAGGTATGTCTTGTGCTTACCAACTGATTCGCCGTGGTCATGCCGTCACTGTCTTTGAAGCTTTTGCTCAGACTGGTGGTATGCTTAGATACGGTATTCCATCCTATCGTCTTAACGATGAAGTATTGGATGGTGAGTATCAAAAAATTATCGATCTTGGTGTTGAGGTTAAATGCAATACCCGTGTTGGTCGTGATATATCCTATGCAGATCTTCGTAGCCAGTTTGATGCGGTTTTTGTTGCTATCGGTGCGCATAAAGGCAGCGAGATGAAGATGGAAGGCGAGAATTCTGCCAACGTATTTACGGCAGCAAGCTTTCTTAACCGGGTTAACTCAGGTGCTGAGGTAGATATCGGTGCTAGGGTAGTTGTAGTTGGTGGTGGTGACAGTGCCATGGATGCCGCCCGTGTTTCCCTGCGTCTGCAAGATAATTTGGATAAGGCTGAGCAGTCTGGTGATCAAGAGGCGTTCGAAAAAGCTCGGGATGCTATCGACGAGAATGACCAACAAGGTGAAGGGGTACTTTCTGTAGAAAAAACCTCTCTCGATTCTGCTCGTTCTGTGCGTCGTATTACTGAGGGTGCTCAGGTTACAGTTCTCTATCGTCGTACCAAAGACGAAATGCCTGCTATCGCCAAAGATGTGGTTGAGGCAGAAGATGAGGGTATCAAGTTTGAGTTGTTGACAACTCCTGTTGGTATCATTACCAAAGATGGTCGTGCTACGGCTGTTCGGGTTCAGCGTATGGAGTTGGGTGAGCCTGATAGCTCTGGTCGTCGTCGTCCGGTTCCAATTGAAGGTTCTGAGTTTACTGTAGAGTGCGATACCATCATCATGGGTATTGGTCAGGTTCCTGAGTTGGAAGAGGGAATGTCTGATTTAGCCAATAAATGGGGCTGGATTGATGCTGATAGTGCTTTTGCTACTGGTACCAAAGGTGTCTTTGCTGGTGGTGATGTGCTTGGTCTTGGTATCTCTACCCGCTCTGTTGGTCATGGACGTAAAGCAGCCCGAGCAATTCATGCTTATCTAAACGGTAGTGTTTACCGTCCACCAACACGGTTTAGAGCTATTAAACCAGACGAAATGCGTCTCAGCTATTTCAAAGAGTCCCCTCGTGCTGAAGAGAAGCATACTCCAGTTGAAGAGGCGATCAAGGGCTTTGGCGAGACCACAACAACCATTACTTTTGATCAAGCAGTTGCTGAATCAGCCCGTTGTATGAGTTGTGGTGCATGTAGTGTTTGTGACCAGTGTCGTATTTACTGTCCAAGAGAAGCAATTGGACGTGATTATAAGCGTCCTAAGGGTCAAATCATGCATACCGATTACACCCGTTGTAACGGTTGTCACGTATGTCACGAAGCCTGTCCATCAGGATATATCCAGATGGGTATGGGTCTGTAGTAGTCTTTGAAAGTTTAAA
>JADFYX010000346.1 GCA_015232795.1 Magnetococcales bacterium | reverse complement strand
AGAGGTGGATGCACACCTTTCGCCGGGTTGTAACATGTCGTCGTTCATAGCTAAACACATGGAACAACCAGGAGCCCGCCATTCAAAACCAGCATCAATAAAAATTTTATCCAACCCCTCTTTTTCCGCTGCCTCTTTAACCAAACCCGTACCGGGCACTACCATTGCCAGCTTAACATTATCAGCTACCTTGCGGCCTTTAATAGTCGCTGCCGCAGCTTGCAGATCTTCAAGACGACCGTTGGTACAAGAGCCAATAAAAACTTTATCAATGGCAATATCAACCATGGGAGTTCCGGCGACAAGCCCCATATATTCAAGGGCTTTTTCGATGGAACCCTTTTTAACCGGATCAGCCTCTTGCTTGGGATCTGGAACATTGCCAGTAACAGGAGCCATCATCTCAGGGGATGTTCCCCAAGATACCTGAGGTACAATGTCGGCTGCATCTATTCTTACTACCGCATCAAATACCGCCCCATCATCAGAGCGCATGGTGCGAAAATATTCTTCAGCTCTGTCCCAATCAGCCCCTTTGGGTGCTAAAGGTTTATCTTTTAAATAGTCTATGGTTTTATCATCCACCCCAACCATTCCGGCTCTGGCTCCACCTTCAATAGCCATATTGCAGACGGTCATACGCCCTTCCATGGAGAGAGCTTGAATTACCGAACCGCCAAACTCAATCACATAACCAGTACCACCAGCAGTACCTATATGACCGATGATATAAAGAACGACATCCTTGGCTGTTACCCCTTCACCCAACACCCCATCCACACTTATCAGCATGGTTTTGGACTTTTTCTGGCCCAAGGTTTGGGTCGCTAATACATGCTCTACCTCTGAAGTGCCAATACCAAACGCCAACGCCCCAAAAGCTCCATGGGTTGCAGTGTGGGAGTCACCACAAACAACAGTAAAACCGGGAAGTGTCACCCCCTGTTCCGGGGCCATAACATGGACCACTCCTTGGCGAATATCACCCATGGCAAACTCTGTCACACCAAAATCGGCACAGTTTTTATCCAGTGTTTCTACCTGAAGTTTAGCTATGGGGTCTGTAATACCAAACTCTAGGTTGGTGGTAGGCACATTGTGGTCGGGAACCGCAAATGTAGCCTCTGGATGGCGCATTTTTCTTCCTGCCAAACGCAGACCCTCAAAAGCCTGGGGGCTGGTTACTTCATGAACCAAATGCCTATCAATGTAGAGAAGGGCCGTACCATCTTCTTCGCTGCGGATTACATGGCTTTGCCAAATTTTTTCAAACAACGTTTGTGCACTCATAAATCAACCTCGCTAGGAAAACAAATTTACTTTTTAAACCTTGGGGCTTTGCCCCAAACCCCACTGGGAAGGGACTTGTCCCTTCCCAGACCCATCCCCTTAAATAAAAAAAACTATTACTGGGGTCTGGGGGAGATTATCTCCCCCAGTGGGGGTTTGGGGACAAAGCCCCCAAGAGGAAAAACTAAAACTATTTGCAAGAACTAATACGCTATATCAACCCTCTTGACAAACGATAAATTTGTCAATATAAGTGAGTTATACTCATCTATAAAAGAGGATATCTTACTAAATCATGGCCCACCCTCCTCCCTTACCTGCCCTACGCACCTTCGAATCTGCAGCACGTCATTGCAGCTTTAAATTGGCTGCAAGTGAGTTAGGTGTAACACCTTCGGCGGTGAGCAGAAGTGTGCAAAGTCTGGAGAGTTATCTTAATACCCAGCTATTTCATCGTCGCACCCGCTCTCTTATTTTAACCGATGCTGGCAAAAAACTTTTAGAACCACTACGGGAAGGTTTACGTTTAATTCAAGAGGGGGTGGATGGTGTACTGGCACTACAAAGGGCGGATATTTTAACAGTTAGCTGCGCCCCAAGTTTAGCAAGAGCATGGTTAATGCCCCGTCTTTCAGGTTTTTTAGAGCAGACCCAAGGGGTAGAAACCAGGCTGATATCTACCTCTCACCTGGCAGATTTTGCCAATAATGAGGCTGACCTCTCTATTCTCTATAGCCAACACCGCTCCGATCATCCTCCATGGCCCGGCTTGATGGTGGAACCACTATTGGAAGAGAGGCTGGTTCCGGCTTGTTCACCAACTCTTTTAGCAACATCTCCACCACTAACAAGCCCCGAAGATCTTCTCTCTCTACCGCTGCTCCATACCGAAACCAAAGCCACAACATGGGAGGTATGGTTTAGAAGGGCTGGCAGCAAAAACATCCACCCTAAAAAAGGCATCCGCTTTAACCGCTCCACTCTGGCAATTGAGGCCGCATTAGCTGGAATGGGGGTGATTTTAGAGTCAGAAACCCTAATTAGACCCCACCTGTTAAGTGGTGCTTTAAAAGTACCCCTAGATTTAAGCGTCAGTGGACCAGAGGCTGGTGGTTATTTTTTGGTATATCCAACAAGCAAACAAAAATTGCCAAAGTTCCAAGCATTTAAAAAATGGATTTTAGCTGAATCGGCAATGTTTATGCAGGGGTGATGGTGTTGCAGAGCTGTTATTTGAAGTAATGATATTCAATAAAATATCAATATGTTGTAACAGTTATTTTTGTAGGAGCGAGTTTGCTCGCTCCTACAAATTCTACCTATTTTGCCTTCTTTGCTACAGCCATAGGATAATCAGCAGGTAGCTTAAACTGGGCTATATACTGCTCTGGCTCTAGTTTATGGGAACGCTTCAAGTGAGCTTTTAAAAGCTTGTTGCCCTTGCCACAAATCATACAGATAATTGCATCATCGGTTATAGATTCAGCAACTGTTACTGTTTTGTTAGCAGGCTTGACAGGGGCTTTTTTGGCCTTAGCAGGGGGAGCTTTTTTTGCTGGCTCAGCTTTTTTTGCTGGCTCAGCTTTTTTTGCTGGTTCGGCTTTTTTGGGGATTGCTATTTTTTTTGTTGGTGCTGCTTTTTTTACTGGCTCAGCTTTTTTAGGGGGTTCAGCTTTTTTTGCTGGCTCGGCTTT
>JADFYX010000345.1 GCA_015232795.1 Magnetococcales bacterium | reverse complement strand
AGCCTAATCCAATGAGGATGGATGATGTGGTGAGCAAACTGGCTGCCGTTGCCCAGTTACGCAGATTGTGCACAGCCAGTAGATCTTGTTTCTCATCAACAATCATCTCCACCCATAAACGCCGAGCAGTTTGATTAGCACCGATTGAGGTTCGTTCAGGTGTTCGGCGAATGCGATACCAAAGTAGTGCATGATAAAAACCCAATAGGGCAAAAGATACGGTAACTAGAATCAGTTCAATTACATTCACGGGTTGATATTCCAAAGTCTATCTGTGATAACCTGTTAACTCTTAATTCGCTTCCTTGCCAAAGCCAGTCTGTCCCGGATTTTTGCTTTTGTATGAATAATCTCAAGGTCGGGCTGTTTTAAGTGCGAAGCAGTAAGCTTTCCAAAGGGGGGAACTAGTAATCTCTCTAAATAATACTTTGTTAGTTATGATTATATTTGACACCAAACCATATATCTTTTAGTTGATATTGACTAGTCTCCACTTGTTATAATCCCGGTCTTATGAGGCATGAGCAGTGTGTTGGTCATTTTATCCCCAAGATTGCCGAGATAGATACTCCAGGAAATAAACAGCCACAAAGCCGACAAAACTTCACTATAACACAAAATGAGGTCCACATGGGGTTTCTTTCACCACAACGGAAAATATCACCGCCAGAACTGGAACAGGGCATGCGTATGTTGCTGGTTGACGGGGTCAGCAGTCAGATCATGGGGGTGGTGACTGGTGGAGCCTTTCTAGTAGCATTTGCCCTGCTTCTCGGAGCAACCTCATTCCAGGTCGGATTGATCGCTGCTCTGGCACCGTTTTCCCAAATTGTCCAGATCCCGGCTATTTTTTTGATTCGTCGCGTCCGACAGCGCAAACGGGTGGCAGTTGTCAGTGCTTTTTGCAGCCGTATGTTCTGGTTTGTCGCCGCTTCCCTGCCATGGCTAATGCCCGGCGAGACAGCTTCCAGCATACTTTTTTTTTCGCTCTTCATGTATTTCAGTCTTGGTACGGTGGCAGCACTATCATACCAATCCTGGATGCGTGATCTGATTCCAGAACATAGACGTGGAATACATTCGGCCAACCGAATGATCCTTTCCACCCTAGCTGGCTCCCTTTTCGGTATGGGGGCTGGATACGGTGTAGACCATCTCAAACCTCTTTTTTCAGAACTACCCGTCTATTCAGGCATGTTTATCCTGGGCGGAGTGCTGGGACTGGCCGGTGTATGGGCATTATCACGAATACCGGAACCAAAAATGCCACCGCCGGAGCACATCGGATGGACCGCCACTCTGCGTAAACCATTTAGTGATCAAAATTTTCGTCAACTCCTGGTTTTTCTCGCCAGTTGGAATTTTGCGGTCAATCTGGCTGCACCATTTTTTACCGTCTATATGCTCAATCGTTTGCACCTCAACATGACACTGATCATGGCGTTGGCCATGGTAAGTCAGGTTGCCAATATGCTTTTTGCCCGTCTTTGGGGTATGTTAGCGGATCGATTCAGCAACCGTTCCGTACTTATGGAGTCAGGACCGATATTGATTTTTACCATGTTAATATGGCCGTTTACCTCCATGCCAGACAACTATCTTCTGACAATACCACTTCTGATAACCATCCATGCACTGAGTGGCATCTCTTCATCAGGTGTCAACTTGGCTTCTAGTAATATTGCTATGAAACTCGCTCCAAAAGGAGAGGCAACACAGTTTCTGGCCGTACGGTCCATGGTTTCAGGTATCGCTGCCATGCTCGGCCCAATAGTTGGCGGAACTCTGGCAACACTTGCAGCGGATATTTCTCTGACCCTGACATTTGATCTTAAAAGCGCGGAGAACGCTCTACTGCACTTTCCAACCATTAATCTTTCGGGGTTGGACTTTATATTCATTCTCTCTTTTTTGCTGGGGTCTCACGCGCTGCACCGTCTGATTACTATTCAGGAATTAGGTACGGTAGATAAGGAGACCGTTCGCGAAGGTTTTCAGTTCGAGGTGCGGAAATTTGCCCGGAACATCTCTAACATAGCTGGTTTGCGTAATCTGTTCTATTTCCCCTACGCAGCCTTGCAGGTGAAGAGGATGGCAGGGCAAGAAGAGTCTCAGACTTCATTGCGTAGCAAGGGTGTTGATGTATAATCCAGTAACCGGGTGGATAATCCCCCTTGAAACGATAAAGCACAAAAAGGAGCTATCTCATGGATGCAATGGAACCATATTTGTTGGAATATGGCTACTGGATACTTTTTGTCGTCACGTTTCTTGAAGGGGAAACGATTCTCCTAATCGCTGCCTATCTGGCCTCACAAGGGTATTTAAATATCTGGCTGACAGCGGGTGTGGCTGCCAGTGGCACATTTATGGGTGATCAGGTCTATTTTTGGATCGGACGCCGTTACGGCAAGGAGTGGCTAAGGGACCGTAAAAAAAAGTGGCGCAAAAGGGTCAGTCAGGTTTTGAAGATGGTACGCAAATGGGATGCTTGGTTTATTCTCTCTTATCGGTTTTTATACGGAATCCGTAATGTCAGCTCATTCGCCATGGGTGTTTCCAAAATCCAATTCTGGCGTTTTCTGATACTCAACCTTCTGGCATCCCTGATTTGGGCCGCTATTTTTGCCTCTGCCGGGTTCTATTTTGGCAAGACCGTAGAGAGTTACCTGGGTCAGGCCAAAGAGTATCAAGTCTACGTTATTGGTGGAATCGTTGCCTTGGGTACTCTGGTATGGGCTGTTCATAAATTCAGAGAAAAGAAGGAACAGACAAAATCCATAAGGGATGAATCCCAGCCTCAGTGATATGATCTGGCAAGGGTTTTCCGGACACTAAATTATGATCTTTTGCTATTTAACGAAACTAAAGTTCAAAAAATGCGACAGACTTGATCTTGTAAATATTTTCCATCACGATGCCATTAATAAAAATGGAGGTTATCGTGAAGTCATTTCTGAACCAATTCGAATCCAATATCAATTTTCA
>JADFYX010000344.1 GCA_015232795.1 Magnetococcales bacterium | reverse complement strand
TATTTAATATACCGTTTATAAATTCTTTATTAATCATAAGGATAGCACATACTATGAGTGATCAGTTTGAGCAAAAAAAGAAAAAAGATAAAAAAAACAGACAAATATTGGAGTCTGAAACTCCAGAAAACACCGATACAACTGCCAACACTGACCAAACCAGTCAGGCAGCGGATAGAAAAAAAATACAAGAGCTTGAAGAGCAGGTAAAAATTCTCGAATCCAGATTTCGCCTATTGGAAGATCTCGTACCCCAAGAGCTTCGCAATCTTTCCGAACAGGTAGCAACACTGGGGCAATGGGTTGGTTATGATAAAGGAGAAAAGAGGTAGTTTTTTTGCTTTATCTTTACTGGAATTGGTCTGGGAAGGTGCCGTATCCCCCTTCCCAGTGGGGTTTGAGGCAAAGCGAAAATTTTATAGTCAGTTTTTTTAAAGGCTTAAACCTTGGGAGGCCTTGCAGGCCCCCAAACCCCCATGCTTTTGAAATTAAAGACTTAAAAGCCAAAGCAGAACCTTGGTCTTTGCCCAAACCCACAAGGGAGATAATCTCCCTTGACCCATAATAATAAAAGATTAAATGGGATTGGCAATATTTTGAAACTTGTGTTCAACAGCAAATTTTTCACTAATATGCTCACCTAACGCTTTTACCCCAAAAATTTCAGTGCGGTGATGCCCTGCTGCTATAAAGTTGATTTTCTCTTCTTTGGCGTAGTGATAGACAAATTCAGCAGCCTCCCCGGTGATAAAAAGATCTGCCCCCTCCTCTTTGGCCTCACGAATTAACTCGGGTGCACCACCACTACATATAGCCACCTTTTTAATTTTTTTAGGACCAAAGGCTAAGGTTAAAGGCGAACCTGCAAAACATTTTTTTACCTTTTTGGCAAAATCATCCATGGTGACCGTTTGGGATGTGTTACCACAAAAAGAGATAGTCCCCCCCTTATAACGCCCAAAAGGAGCAGATTGCACAAGATCAAGCTTACTGATAATCTGGGCATTGTTACCAAATACCGGATGGGCATCCAAGGGTAGATGATAGGCCATAAGGTTTAAATCATTGGCTAAAAGCAACTGCAACCTTTTTTTATAACTCCCCGTCACCACACGGGAATCTCTATCCCAAAGAATACCATGATGCACTAACAAAAGATCCGCTTGCCAAGCAATCGCTGCTTTCATCAACTCCTGACTGGCAGAAACACCAGTCATCACCCGTTTAATTTGCCCCCGCCCCAAAACCTGTATACCGTTGGGGCAATAATCATTAAAACCGTCTACATTCAGCTCTTTATGGAGATATTTTTCTAAGGCTTTGATGGTGGTAGGCACGCTGTTATCCTCTTCATTATTATAAAATTAAAAATGTTAAATTTCTACTCTAGCAACATTAACTGTTTTTCAATAGAACATTATTAAAATTCAAGAATTTTACACACTGGAATAAATAGAGTTACGGTGTCACAATGGACTTTGGTAAATCAACTGTGTTGAGTTGCCCCTGTTATCAGTTTCAACGGTCAAATTTAGGTTGAATTTAATGGCTTTAAACAATATTGAGATGACCCCTTGGTCTCGCTCCCCGAAACAATTTTTTTTGCATTTTTTGGTTGATGTAAAGTTATGGTTTTTTTGTCTTGGGCTGCTTTTGCTCGGCAGACTGTATTTTATATTTATGCTGTCAGAACATCTTGCCCCCGACACCGGGCTTTATGAGATGCTGGTTAGTATGGTTTATGGTTTGCGATTTGATGCCAAGGTTGTTACTCGCTGGTTGGTTCCTCTTCTGCTTTTAGATTTTATAGTTGTACTTTTGCCCATTGCCCGAATTTTAAAGTTTGTGCGCCTTGTTTGGGGTGGGGTTTTTATCTTTCTTGCTGTTTCCTTAAGTCAGGTTTCTCTTGATTATTATCTGGAATATGGTGACATATTTAACGAAGAGCTGTTTGGCTTGGTTTATGACGATCCTGATGTAATTTTTGTGACCATGGTAAAAAGTTATAATTTAATACCAAAGATGATTGCTATTTCAGCGATTTCTCTGGTTTTTTTATGGCTCTATAAGCGAGCTTTAGAGATACAACTTTTTGAATTTGCAGCTAGATTATCTGTTCTTTGGAGTGTCTGGTGGCGACAACTATTGAGCTTTTTGTTGGTTTTGCTTTTGCTTGTCATTGCCCTACGTGGCTCTTGGGGTCCCCGTCCTGCCCAGATGAAAGATGCGGGAATATTTACCGACCAATTTTTAAACCTCACTGTTATCAACCCATTTATCGCCATGAGTACTGCCATAAAGGTCCATAAAGAGCTTGGCTCTAACGTTGCTCTTAAAAGTTTTCAGCCAGATGGAGATATTCGCACAGCAGTACGCAAATATTTTAATACTGATAGCAATCTAGCAAGCCTTGATGACTATTTTATAACTAAAGCATCTGGCCCCAAAGGCGTTGCGCCCCGCCATATAATACTGTTGGTAATGGAGAGTTATGACAGTTGGCCTCTGCGAGAGAAATACAGATCTTTGGGGCTGGCCCAAGGGGTGAAAAAGCTTGGTGAAGAGGGGCTTTTTTGGCGATCTTTTCTTCCTGCCTCAGTTGGTACAATGCGCTCTCTTGCTACCATGATAACGGGTATTCCGGATGTCTATCTGCGTACCAACTACCAAACAACCGCAAAAACCACTTATGCCACTGCTTCTGCAGCTATTTTTAAACGCCTTGGTTATAGAACAAACCTTTTTTATGGGGGATTTTTATCCTGGGAGAATATTGCAGGTTTTGCCAAAGATCAGGGGTTCGAAAATGTTTATGGAGCTTCTCATATGGTAAAATGGAATAAAACCGACTGGAGCAATACCAATGAGTGGGGAGTAGACGATAAAAATCTCTTTGCCTTTATTGCAGATACATTACAAGACGATAAACCAAGTTTTTCCATTGTTTTATCATCAACCAATCATCCTCCATACGATATTGACGTTTATAAAGAGGGATTCCCCTT
>JADFYX010000343.1 GCA_015232795.1 Magnetococcales bacterium | reverse complement strand
ATGATTTTAGGTAAAGTTATTCGTGCATCTGACGGCAGTATGAGTGTTTTTATTTAGATTGGATTCGGCAGAAAATGCCATGCCTAAACAGGGAATATATTTCCTGATAAATAAGGTAGAAAAAGTACAAGTTAATGGAATTTATAAAAATCATCAATAAAACAGGAGATTACTGTTATCACTAGAACGGCACGAAAATTGAATGGTTACTACTGATAGAGTTGTAAATATCTAGTTTAAAATTGTAGGGCTGAGCTACATATCTGTTAGGGAGACAGATAATGGAGCAAACCAGCAGGAGATAAGACTATGGAAATCAATACAAATTATAGCAGTGTCCCGACAGTCACCGAGGAAAGTATTTTTGGTGATGAGAGTCAGAATGCCGATCAGCTCAGGATCGACTTTCTCAAGATGTTGACGGCCCAACTAGAGTATCAAGATCCCATGGACCCAGTAGAAAATACTGAGTTCACAGCCCAGATGGCACAGTTTTCATCCCTGGGTGAACAACAGAAGAGCAATACCCTTTTAGAGCAGTTGATCTCAGCTCAAAATGGCAACCAGCTTAACCAGGTGGTCTCTTATATAGGCAAGAGTGTTGTCTTTGAGGGAGATAAAACCATGGCTCAAGATGGAGTTGCCACAACTCGTTTTAAGATGGAAGATGAGGGCGATGTTGAGATCAGCCTGTATGACGAGCACAATCAATTTGTCACATCAGCGGTGGGACATTTTGGCAAAGGGGATCAAAGTTTTCAATTTAGCGATGCAGCTTTAGCAGATGGCAACTATAAATTTACCGTAGCTGTGCAGGACGGTAGTGGTGGTTCCATTGTAGCTAAAACTTATGAGGCAGGGGAAGTAACAGGTGTGGTAAATGGTGATTCAGGTGTAAATCTTGAAGTCAACGGTCACACATTGTCCTTTGCTGACATCCGTCGTGTAGAACAACTAACAAGCTGATTTTAGGCTTTTTTGCCATTCATACACTTAAGAGTTGTGCTGACCTTTAGTATATGAATTGACAAATGATATGCCTTAAGACCGGATAATCCGGCACTGTTTTTACGGAGAGCATCTTATGTCCATTCTTCAAGCAATGTTTTCAGGGTCCAGCGCTTTAATCAATTTTGGTGAAGCCATGACCGTTATTGGCAACAACTTGGCTAACGCCAATACTACATCGTTTAAAGCGAGTTCAACATCATTTCAAGATGTTTTAATGCAGACCGTTGGTCGTCAGGGTAGTGGTATCGAAACCCAAGTTGGTACTGGTGTTGGCCTGTCCGCTGTAAACCAAGATATGGCCCAAGGCTCTTTTACTCCCTCGGCTTTTGTGACAGACCTCTCTATTGATGGTAAAGGTTTTTTCAAGGTTAAGGATATCACCACTGACGGTATTAATGAAACAGGTAACCGCAAGGATATTTTCTATACCCGTGCTGGTGGTTTTAAAAAGAATAATGATGGTGATTTGGTCAATGCTGGCGGTATGGTGCTGCGGGGTATGGAACTGAAGTATGATCCTGTAACAAATGAGACAGTAGAGATTGGTAACGAGAGAAACATAAACTTTGATAAATTTGAGTTGGCAAGTCCAACGCCGACAACTCAGGTAAACATGAGTGTCAATTTAAAATCTTCTGACACTGTTATAACTATACCTTATGACCCGGATAATGCCGCAACATATAACCATAGCTCTCCTGCGCGGATTTTTGACGCACAGGGCAACAGTCATCTCATTGATGTACAGTTTCGTAAATTAGCTCAGAAGTCTCCTGCAACTGCGGTTGGTGGAGATGGTAACGATACTGTAAGCTTTACTCTCTCCAAGACCGCTGATGTAGAGTTAACCTTTACCCCGCTTAATGGTACTTCGGCAAATCAGCCAATTGTAAAAACATATGAGAATATCAACGGAAAATTTGATGCCAATATTTCCAGTCTTCTAGAAGATGGTATTCGCTATGCGATCTCCTATAAAGTGTCTGAGAACGTCGCTGGTGTTCCTGCCGAAAACAATGATCTTCTCTCCGGTATGATGGGTGATGATCTTGTTGAGGAGGTAAAAGGTGAGGATAAAGATGGTATTTGGGAGTGGCATGCGGTTCTTCCATCAACTGAACTGACTGATAGTACGGCTGATACCTCCCATACCCTAACTGACCTTAATAAGTTTGCTATGGAAAAAGCTGGAGGTGCAACTGGCAGTGCCGCTTATACAAGTGGCAGGCTTGAGTTTGACTCTGCGGGAAGATTGATAAATGAAGGCTCGACACCTCTGCGTGTTAATTTCAAAGGCGTTGAGGATGCAAGCGGTACTCCTATAGGACAGGATATTCTCTTTAATTTTGGTGATGCTGTTGGTGCCTTCGGCGATTCCACAGCCGACTATCAGTTGCTGCATTCAACCGATGCAGATTTTCCATCCATGCAGTATGAAGCCTTAACGCCTACCGATGCATCTCAAACCAGTACCGGAGCTCTTGGTAGTAGGTCATTGGCACTTGAATCATCCTTACGAAATTTTTCTCAAAACGGTTTTTCAACTGGATATTTAGATCAACTAGCGGTGAGTCAAGAGGGTGTTATCAGTGCCAGTTACACAAATGGTGAAACTAAAGAGCTTTACCAGATTGTGTTAGCAGATTTTAAAGATGAAGGGGCGTTGCAACAGGTAGGATCTAACCTCTATTCTGAAACTTTAGCCTCCGGTTCTGAATTAATAAATAATCCAACAGTTGGTCGTTTGGGTGGTATTGTATCTTTCTCTCTGGAGAACTCCAATGTTGATATGTCCACAGAGTTTGTGCGAATGATCTCCATTCAGCGTGGATTCCAGGCCAACTCCAGAATTATCACAGTTACAGATGGCATGTTAGAAGAGTTAATAGCACTTAAGAGGTAATATTAAGACTGTTGGAACGATGATTATAGCAACATTTTGGGTTTCCCCCCATTATCAAAAGTGGGGTAGCCCAAATAATTGTAAAGATTTGGAC
>JADFYX010000342.1 GCA_015232795.1 Magnetococcales bacterium | reverse complement strand
GGTTTGTGACTGTTGTTGCATAGCCTTCTTGCGTTGTATATCTCTGTACCAAGCCTGTAAAACTTCATCAATGGTCTTAAAATAGGTGGAATCCGGTAAATTAATACCGAAATCCCTTAGCATTTGCAAATATTCCTGCCTGTCATTCTCTTGATTATCAATTAGTTTTCCATCAGGAAAACTAACTATAAACCCCATCACGCCACCTTTCGGCGTTTGATGATACGACCAACCAAGGTGTCGTCTCGATCAACCATTTTACCTATCCGGTAGAAGCTGTGACCCTCATCAAAAAGCTTGTAGATCTGCTGACGATCATCATCAGTAACCCGGCGGGGTCTGCGTGGGGCGTTGGCGAGTTGATCCTTTAATGTCTCATTCTGAAAAATAAGCAGCTCGCGGTTTTTCTCCAGCAGATCCAGATAACGGGATTGAGGAATGGAGTTAACAGCCCCCTGGCGCAACTCCCGTTCGCATTCGATAAAATAGAGCCTAGCACTCCGGCCTTTGTCGTTACGCTCGACCATGGATAGCTCTTTTGCCATGTCGATGGTGAGGTGATAATCTTTTGCTTGACGACCACCGGAACTTTTACTCATTTCTGAGTAAAAGTCTACACCCTCTTCAAACCCAAATTCTTGGATTCTACGAGCTATCCAATCGTTGAATCTACTCTCTGACTCTAAGAAAATGTGCAAATCACGAGCATTGACCGTGGGTGCACCATATTGATCGAGGTTGTTGTGGTCCAGACCAAGATATGTGTGGATTACTGCGGTTTGGTTATTCATGTTGATACTCCTTTNTGCTTCAGTATACCGCCCATTTTTATGAGGGGTGGTGGGACTCAATCGAGTACAAAAAGCGACTCGGAGGTTATTCGTGCGTCGAAACGCCTTATTTCCCTCTCTCATCCCACCATAAGCTGCAAACAACCAACGGATGGCATGTATCAGACACAAAAAAACCGTTTTAGCGGAACGGAGACCGCTTTTTGCTTCAGTGATTTCAACCTAACCGAAAGGGGCTGGTGGTGTCAAATGGTTTTTTTGGTGATAAGAATTTGATTGCTTCACTTGCTTGCAGATGATAGGTTGGTAATCGATATCATTTGGAATTATTAAAGGAACTTTGCCATGGCTACCGCCCACGCCATACCAACATCTTTCGCTACCTTCACAAGATCGCCACCATCCCTGGATGCAATTAAAAGCTTTGTCCAATCTTCTGGAAATAATAAAAAGATTTCCCTTAAAGATATAGCAATATTTGAGAGTAACTTAGCTAAAGGGCAACAGAATTTTGTTAAATTTAAGGCTGAAGGCACAAATCTTGTGGGTGCACTTGATGCTCTTGTGCTGGCTTCTGGCCCAGAGGGATTTGATTTTGACAAGCGGATAAAGCAACTTGAGAAAATTGAATACGGATGGGCTGCCAAGCTGGGAAAAATCAAGAAAAACCTTCGTGGCAAAGCCAAAACTATAGTGAGTAATAATCCACAACACAAAGAGGTTATTGAACGCATAGAACAAGAGTCTATTAATCTTGTTATAAGCTATTTAGAAACTTGGAGAGATATGCGCTGGGAGTTGATGGCAATACAAGCTGAAACAGAAAAAGATGAAAAAGGTCCAACATTTAATGATCCAGACAAGCTGGACGCTTATCTGGCTAACTTATGAGCGAAAATATACAGCTAATACCTAGCCCAAGATTTGAAAAAAGTTTTAAAAAATTATCTCGGATGCATAAAGACCGTACCCGTAAAGCACTGAAAGCCTTTATAACAAACCCTTCCAGCACTGGCCTAAATTTTGAAAAAGTAGTCAACCGCCCCGGACTTTATTCCATTAGAGCAGATTTAAAATGTCGTATTTTCCTGAGAAAAATAACAGATGGGATATTTACTATTGTCAATGTTGGTGGTCATAACCTATACCAAAAACGTTGATATGAGGAGTGGTGGGACTCAATCGAGTACAAAAAGCGACTCGGAGGTTATTCGTGCGTCGAAACGCCTTATTTCCCTCTCTCATCCCACCATAAGCTGCAAACAACCAACGGATGGCATGTATCAGACACAAAAAAACCGTTTTAGCGGAACGGAGACCGCTTTTGCTTCGATAAATTCAACCTAACCGAAAGGGGTTGTTGGTGTCAAATGGTTTTTTGGAAAGCGGTGTGATGGCTGAAATTCCAGCCATTCTCAAACAGTTGGTGTGATTGTGCGGAAAATTGCTAATGGAGTCACACCGAAAGCTGCATCTGGTCGGCCCATTAATCCCCGTACCATATCCAATAAAGGAGGCATGGCTGCAAGTATAGATTGTTCGCCAATTTCTACATCTGGAAAAGTATTATTACTGTAACTAGGTGTGGCATCTACAATAGCTAACACAGACCAGATCCCAGCTATATTTGCACCATGCTTGAGAGCAATATCACCAGGATTTGGAATTAGATGATCTGGAGACAACGTTCCCCAAGATGAGTTGGTTCCATCAGAAAAAGAGAATTGCAGTGCATGATGTAGTCCTGCAAGTATTTGTGGAATCATGTTTTTTTGTAAGTTTTTATCTTGATTACTTAATTTTTGTCCTTTAAATATTTCATTGCCAAACATTTTAAACACGGCAGGCCAAAGGTCACGCAACATTCTTATATCCAATATCTGGATTTGACCCTTGGCAAGAACCAAACTGCCTAGATGGACATCCATAAAATTGCGTTGAATATAATTATGTTCGTCAAGAAGGTGGATGGTGTCGGTTGGAGTCAACCATTCAGTATTGAACTGGGATTCTTGGGTTTCAGTTGTCTCGCTTTGCCCGGTGTAGTTGCCACTAGCCACAAGTGGAACTCCTCCTTTTACACCAGCATTTTGAGCATTTTTATCCTGATCTACAACTTTTCTGGAAATTAAAGTGCCATTTTCAGAAACTAGGTATCCACTTTAATTAAGTGCTATCCATTTAAGTTAAGTTACTATCCCTTGGGGTTTTCTGCTTAGGATTG
>JADFYX010000341.1 GCA_015232795.1 Magnetococcales bacterium | reverse complement strand
CCAATAGTTCCTAAATTCAAATACATTACCCAATAAGTCTCTACCATTTAAATTTTGTAAATATCCCTTTTTCTCTATAATATCTTCTGCATGACACACGCTCCGTTTATCCATCTGCATGTTCACTCTGGCTACTCTTTGCTTAATTCTACTATTAGGATTGAGGGTTTGATTGCCCGTGCAGTTAAGGAGAAGATGCCTGCTTTGGCTCTTACTGACCAGGGCAATTTGTTTGCTGCGGTGCAGTTTTTTTCTGAATGCTTGAAGGCTGGTATTAAGCCGATTTTGGGGGCGCAGGTTTATGTTGTTGCTGATCATGCTGATAAATCTGAGCGTGAGGATAATGAGATTCGGGAGGAGTTGATCCTCCTCTGTCGTAATGATCAGGGATGGCAGTCTCTTCTGGATCTTATCTCTATTGGACACCTGGAGGGTAGTCACGGTAAACCAAGGGTTGATTTGGCTCTTTTACGCAAACACAGTGCTGGGTTAATCGCGCTTTCGGCAGGTGCAAAAGGTGGTGTTGGTCGCCTTTTGGCTTTGGGAGATGTGGATCTGGCTCGTGAAAAAGCTATAGAGCTTGCCGGGTTGTATAAAGATAAAACAACTGGGGAGCAGGGGTTTTATCTTGAGTTGCAACGTCACGGTTTGGAGGGGGAAGAGGAGTTGCTCCATGGCACAGCCAAGCTAGCTATAGAGTTGGATATTCCTGTTGTTGCCAGTAATAATGTCCATTTTTTTGAAAAATCTGACCTTCGGGCATTTGATGCTCTGCGCTGTATCGGTTTGGGGCAATCTTTAGCCGATGATAGTCATCGGGAGAGTTTTAACGATAGTTTTCATTTTGCCTCTGCCAAAGAGATGGTTAAAACTTTTGCTGATATACCAGAAGCCATTGAAAACACCATACATATAGCCAAGCGTTGTAACCTGCAGTTGGATCTCGGTAAAACAGTGCTGCCCAACTATCAGCTCCCAGCCGGAGAGGATCTGGCATCTTGGTTGCGGCATCAATCCCATGAGGGTCTGCAATCCCGTTTAAAAAGTCATGTTCTGTCACGGTTTGCTGAAAAAGAACATGCCCAGATAACCAAACAATATGGTGATCGGCTGAAATTTGAGCTGGAGGTGATCCTGCAAATGGGGTTTCCCGGCTATTTTTTAATCGTTTCGGATTTTATTCGTTGGGCTAAAAAAGAGAATATTCCTGTGGGTCCGGGGCGTGGTTCCGGTGCCGGTTCCTTGGTGGCTTGGAGTTTGGATATTACCGACCTCGATCCCATCCGTTATCAACTATTGTTTGAAAGATTTCTCAACCCGGAACGGGTATCAATGCCTGACTTTGACGTTGATTTTTGTATGGATAAACGGCAAAAAGTCATTGAATATGTGCAGCACAAATATGGTGAAGATAGGGTGGCGCAGATTATTACATTTGGAACCCTGCAATCCAAAATGGTAATTCGCGATGTGGGCCGGGTGTTGCAAATGCCCTATGGTCAGGTTGATGGCATAGCCAAGTTGGTTCCAAATATTATCGGTATCACCCTAAAAAAAGCCATTGACGAAGAGGAACGCTTTCATAATTTAATTCAGGAAGATAGGGAAGTTTCCGAGTTAATGGATTTGGCTATGACCTTGGAGGGTTTGCCACGTTCATGTGGAACCCATGCTGCGGGTGTGGTCATGGCTAATGGACCATTAACTGACATGGTTCCCCTCTATCTGGACCCGCGTTCATCTATGCCTGTCACCCAGTTTAATATGGTGGATGTAGAGCGGGCTGGCTTGGTTAAGTTTGACTTTTTGGGTCTTAAAACCTTAACGGTCATCCATGAATCTCTGCGTCTTGTGAATGGTTCTCTTATTGCAAAAGGTGAAGAGCCAGTCAATATTGATACCATTGATTTAGAAGATAAAGCGACTTTTCAGCTATTAAAAGATGGTAAGTCAAAGGGGGTGTTTCAGTTGGAATCTTCCGGTATGCGGGAGATTTTAAAAAAACTGGCCCCGGATACCTTCGAAGAGATCGTCGCTCTGGTTGCTCTCTACCGTCCTGGTCCTTTGGGGTCGGGTATGGTTGACGACTTTATCAACCGTAAACATAAACGGGTGGCGGTGGAGTATCCGCTACCTCAGCTAGAACCCATATTAAAAGAGACATTTGGGGTTATCCTCTACCAAGAGCAGGTGATGAAAATTGCCCAGGTTTTGGCGAGATACTCCCTTGGTGGTGCCGATCTTCTTAGGCGTGCTATGGGTAAAAAGAAAGCCTCGGAGATGGCCTCCCAACGGGCTATCTTTATGAAAGGTTCAGCCGAGAACAGCATTGATGGCAAAAAAGCTGAATATATTTTTGACTTAATGGAAAAATTTGCAGGTTACGGTTTTAATAAATCTCACTCAGCAGCTTATGCTTTAATCTCCTATCAAACCGCATGGCTAAAAACCCACTATCCAGTGGAGTTTATGGCTGCAACTTTAACTTGTGATAAGTTAAATACCGATAAAGTCACTCTTTTTGTCCGTGAGTGCCGCGAGATGGGGCTTACGGTTTTGCCACCAGATGTTAATATTTCCGGCAGGGATTTTGGTGTGGAAAATGGTGCGGTGCGTTATGGTTTGGCTGCTGTAAAAAATGTTGGTGAGGGTGCAGTTGATGCCATGCTGAAAGCTAGAGATGATGGCACGGGACCATTTAAGAGTATTTATGATCTTTGTCACCGCGCTGCAACGGCAGGGTTAAACCGCCGTATGATGGAAAATCTCATTAAATCCGGCGGCTGTGATTCCTTATCAAAAAATAGAGCTGCCCTTTTAAAAGGGTTGCCTTCTGCCTTGAGTCAAGGCAGCCGTCGCCAGGAGGAGTCCGACCACGGCTGCCTGGATCTTTTTGGTGATACAGTAGAGAGCGAGCCACAACTGCCAGCAGCTAAACCACTTAGTGATGATGTAAAACTGGCCTTTGAAAAAGAAGCTCTGGGTTTTTATATGACGGGCCATCCCATGCGTAAATAT